>JAUZQU010000145.1 GCA_030950835.1 Mariprofundaceae bacterium
GAAAAGACATGATCCCGGAACATGCTCAGCGCTTCCAAGGGCGCGATGGCCCCCCGATCGGATCGAGCCGGGGGAGTCGCCGGCAAAAACACGCAGAAGCTGGCCAAGGCAAAGGAGAGCAACGCTGCTATGCGGAAACAATCCGAGCTGGAGGGGGCCGGCAAGTTGGGCAGTGCCATCCGAAGCTGCCTGAATTGAGCCTCCCATTCGGGAAAGTTGACCAGCATCCAACGAAAGGCCTGGCTCCGACCCAACCACAACGACAGCGACAGCCCCGCCAGTACCCAGCCCACCGTGCCCCAAATACGCACCTTCCCGAATTGGGCGTCGGGGTCGGGCAAGTGGCGAAACGAAAGCGAGCTGGCCAAAGGCACAGTGGGAAAGTAGGCCACCGCATACAGCCCAACCAGCGCCAACAAGAAGGAGAAATTTGTCCCCGTTTCGCGGTAAACGCGAGTGGCAAACGGGATGGAAGCCAGCATCAGCCCTCCCGCGAAATGTGCCACCGCCAGATACTTTTCACTGGCCAGCCAGCGGTCGCAGACTTGTCCCACCACAAAGGGAGCCACCCACAGCCCCACCGCCGAGACCGCCAGAAGCTGGCCCAACTGCTCCCGGCTGAGGCCGTGCTGGGTGAAATAAATCGGCAAATACGTGAGGATGGCACCGGTGACCGCCCATTCGAGCGCCCACAAAACCGAGAGTCGCCATCGCACACGCCAAGGCAACCGAGCGGACATCGGTTTTCCCGTTTCCCTGCGCTTGTTGCCCGGCACTTGACCCGGCCGAACCGCCAGCGCGGACGTTCCCCCTATCAAGTGTATCAGATGCCGCCCCGCCGAGCCGAGCCCTTGAGATTACACCGCGACTTCCGCTTCGCCCACCGGTGCGGGTTCCTCTTTTGGCACATCGTCTTCAAAGAGCAGCGCAAAGGCCGCCGCCACCAACGCCGCCCCGAACGCACAGACCATCCAGAAGTTGTACCAATCCACCACGGAGACCTCTGCTTTCTGGGTGGTCAGCTCCGCGATCAGCCCCCCGGCGAACTGAGCCCCCAGCGCCAGGCCGATCCCTTGCGTCACCAGCACCAGAAATCCCTGGGCCTGGCCTCGGATTTCCGCGGACGCCTTCCGGTCTACGTAGATGAACCCGGTGACGAAGAAAAAGTCGTAGCAAATGCCGTGCAGCACAATCCCGCCGGTAATCATCCAGAACACATGGTTCCCCGCTCCGAACCCGAACAGGATGTACCGCAAAACCCAGGCCAGCATCCCCACCAAGAGCATCTTCTTGACCCCCAACCGGGCGAAGAAGAGCGGCATCGCCACCATGAAGAAGACTTCCGACATCTGTCCAAAGGACATTTTGAATGCCGGGTCTTTCAGCCCCGCTTCTCTGACAAACACCGGGGCATAAGCGTAGTAGGCAGCCAGGGGGATGCAGATCAAAAGGGAACTGGTGATAAAGACCGCAAAGGAGGGCTCCTTCATTAGCGCCAAGGAGTCTAATCCCAGGATTTCACGGACGGAGACCTCCTTTCCGGCCGCCGGGGGAGGGGTGTGCGGCAACGTGAGACTGTATAGCCCCAGCAGAACCGCCGCGCCACCGGCAATCTGCAAAGGGAGAGCAGTTTCATCAGCGTGAAGAATCCGGCTGACCACGATGTTGGCTGCAATCCATCCCAGGGTCCCGAAGACACGCACGATCGGAAATTGCCGTTCCCGATCCACCAGATTGTGGAACGCCAGCGTGTTCGTCAGCCCCAGGGTGGGCATGTAAAAGAGCATGTGTAAAAACAAAACCCCGATAAAAGGAGCATGCTCCGGCCGAAGGCCCAGCAGATTCAAGGCCCCCAGCAGAACACTGGGTCCTGAAAGACGCCACTGGGTTGCCTCGGGAGCCAGGAAGATCGCCACACCCCCCAGAATATGCATGACCGCCAGGACCCGTTCGGTGGCGAAGAAGCGGTCGGCCACCATGCCCAGAAAGAACGGCGAGAGGATGGCGGCAAGAGGCCCGACCGTATAGGCCCAATCAATGGCCTCGCTCATCTGGATCGTCTTCATATAGTTGCCCACCGTCACATACCAGGCCCCCCAGACGAAAAACTGCAAGAACATCATCACCGAAAGCCGGGTCCCCACCAGTCGATGCATCATCGTCCTCCTCGCAACACAGTTTGGGGCGGACAGAATGGACCGCTGCCGATCATGCCGATTCCCCCCGCCGGAAACAAGTCTCCTGCCGCAAAAACCCAGACCGGCGCCCCAGCACCCGGCGCACCAGCAAAATCAGAGCCCGAGCCCCAGCAAAATCAGAGCTCGAGCGCCGGCAAAATCAGAACCCGAGCGGCAGCGGGGGTCACTCAACCGGCTGAAAGGGGCGCTTCCTCCAAAGACGGCGGAGGGCTGGGCTCATGGTGCGCTCGGAACACCAGCCGCAACGGCACCTCCGGGAACCCGAGCCGTTCCTGAAGGAAATTGGTCAGGTAGCGTTTCCACTCCGCGGAGAAAAGCTCCGGATCGTTGCATTTGAGGACTAACGTCGGCGGTTCGGTGCCGACTTGGGTCGCATAGTAAATTTTGGGGCGTTTGTTGCGGCGGAAGGGGGGCGGATGGGCCAAGAGAGCCTCGCGGACGGCCCGGTTGACTGGTCCGGTGGAGACCCGTCGGCGAGCCTGACGGTGAAGGCTGCGGGCCAATCGGATTACGGCTCGCAGATTCCAGCCGGTGCGGGCCGTGACGAAAGCCACCGGCACGTGTCGCATCGAGCCGAACTCCGAAAACAAATACTCCCCCCATGCTTCCGGAGTCATTTGTGCCTTGCGACCCAGGTCCCACTTATTGACGACGAAAATGCACGGCTTGTAGCACTCCTG
>JAUZQU010000146.1 GCA_030950835.1 Mariprofundaceae bacterium
GGCAAATCGAAGGGTGAACGGTTGGTTTCAGCAGCGCCTGAAATAAAGAAGACAATGAACATCGGGAACAAAGGAATGAAATACCAATGTGCTATGCCGCCAGCTTGGGCATGTACAATGTCCGACAAACTTAAACTTCCCGCCAAAATTAAGACGCAAACAATCGAGAAACCCATAGATATTTCATAAGAAATCATCTGCGAAGTCGAACGAATCGCGCCAATCAAGGCATATTTGGAGTTCGAAGCCCAACCTGCCATCAAAATACCGTAAATCGACAAGCTTGAAATCGCCAACACATACAATATACCGACATTCAAATCGGCAATCGCCATCACATGCATAGTCTCCCAAAATCCAAACAAGGTGGTTTCACCAAAAGGAACCACTGCAAACGCCAGTAAAGCAGGCGTCAACGCCATAACTGGTGCAGCTACAAACAAGAATTTATTGGCTTTAGCGGGAATAATCGTTTCTTTAAGAAACAGCTTTAAACCATCGGCAAGCGGTTGCAACAAACCAAATGGGCCGACTCGGTTACAACCTTTTCGCACTTGCACCCAACCAATCACCCTGCGTTCAGCGTAAGTAATATAGGCTACTGAAAGTGCAATGGGTACTGCAATCGCAAGGATTTCAAGCGCCCAAATGATACCTTGCAGTATCATCGCCCATAATTCTGAGTCGAAAAATTCCATTATTGAGCTCCCCGCAAGTCTACACTTGTATCATTCGAAAGATCTCCTGCGACACCACGCTTGGAAACAAACAGCACTCCAGGTGAGACATCTTCGCGCACCCCGACAGCATAACTTTGCGCATCAACATCGGACAATATATGAATATCCCCAGCGTCAAGCTGTAAGTCTTTCAAAGTATCAGGATGTACCAACACGTCATCCAAAGCATGAATACGCCCTGCCTCTGCCAACAAATCCGAAGCCCGCGCCCATGCTCCTTCACGGTACATCGAGTAACGACTTACCACATCCAAAGCTTTTAAAGGTTTGACGACATTGGGTAAACTTACTGCTTTACGATGGCGAGCAACTGCCAACAATACATCATCTTGTCCATCACCAGCCCATGCTTTTTGCAACACATCTGCAAAGTCAGGAGCCAATATTGCAACTTGAGCACGCAGCTCCGCCAAATCAACCACAGGTACTTCTTCACCCATCGCCTGCACCAAACGCATCATCACTTTCCATAAAGGACGCTCTTCACCCAATGAACGAAGCGGAGTATCTGCGATACGTACCCGTCCTTCCATGTTTACAAAAGTGCCTTCAATTTCAGAATAAGCAGCCGCTGGTAGTTGCACAGATACATGTTCAGCCAGCTCACCTGCAATCGCACCCACCTGCACTACAGGCACGTTTGCCAATGCTGCTTTGGCTTGACGTGAAAACAAACCATCCCCTAAAGGATCACTACCCACCAACAACAAAGCATCTAATTCACCTTGGCTGGCAGCTTCAAATATAGCACCCGCAGAAGAGCGCTGCTCACCAAACACGGCGGATAAAATCGGTGCATTCATACCTTCAGGAAGCAGATTGCGCCCATCACGGTTGCTTTCAGCATGACCTGCAGCCCGCATCAATAAGTCCAAACCATGAATCAATGCCGCAGCATCTTCATGCGCACGAATTTCTTCACCTACCAACAAAGCACAAGAATCTGCCAACAAAGCATCCGCCAGCACTTTACCTGCTTCATGCCTATCTTTTACTTTTTCTAACCAAGCTTGCATACCCGCAGCCGATTTGCCTACTTCAAGCAACTGATCCATCGCTCTGGCAATCGTGCCATGCCAATCACGCGGACGAATCAAAGCATCGGTCATCGGTTCACTGTTGGTACGATAATTCATTGCACCAATGCGTGACACAGGTTTGCCAGCATTTAAACGCTTGCGCAGACGTTGCATCAGAATCGGCACACGTTGCCGCAAATCAGAACCCAAAATCACCACTTGCTCAGTTTTTTCAATGGCTTCTGTAGTCATCGACAGACCTTCTTCAAAAGCAAAGTCGCGTGTATCACGTCTGTGCAATTCAAAAGAAACTTGGGCATCTTGCATCACCAAGTCACGCATCAAACGAATCGAGGTTAAACCTTCGATGCTCCAGTCTGGCGAAAACACAATACCTACACGTTTGCCTTTTAATAGTTCAACAGACTTCGCAATGGCTTCATCCCATGAGGCCTCTATTAAACCTGAATTGTCGCGTATTTTTGGGGTAAGGATACGATTATCTGAACGAAAAGCATCGTAAACAAAACGTCCACGGTCACAAATCCAAGGCTCTACACCATCTTGCAAAGGACGCACCCGCATCACTTCATCATCACGCGATTCAATCGAAATATCACAACCTTGTGGGCATTGTGTACAAGTGCTGTGATGGCGTTTCATCTCCCAAGGGCGTGACACATCATGCGATGGTTTGTCCAATAATGCGCCAACAGGGCAAATGTCGCTCAAGTTGCCCGATAATTCCGAAGACAAGGCATCTTCAACAATACCATCAATTCTCATGTGGTCGCCACGATCCAACACACCCATATCACCTGTGCCTGCAACTTCATCAGCAAAACGCACACAACGTGTACAATGGATGCAACGGGTCATACATGTATTGACAAATGGGCCTAAATCTTTGTCTGTAGGCACACGTTTTTCTTCTAAGAAACGACCTTTGCCCACCCCATGTTCCATGGCGTAGTCTTGTAATTTACATTCACCACCCTGATCACACACTGGGCAATCCAAAGGATGATTAATCAACAAATATTCCATCATCATAGAACGGTCTTTTTCCAAGCTTGGTGATTCCGTGACCACCTTCATACCTTCAGCCACAGGCGTGCAACAAGAAGCCGCAGGTTTTGGCCAGCCTTCGACTTCCACCAAACACATACGGCAGTTTGCCGCCACCGAAAGCTCTGGGTGATAACAAAAATAAGGTACTTCCACGCCGTGTTCACGACAAGCTTCTAAAATGCTGGTTCCTGCTGGAACCGTCACTTCTTTATCATTGATAAGCAGCTCTGTCATGATGTTTTCTCCGCCTGTTGTGGGTTCAGCAATTTCGCTTGTACATCTTCTGGAAAGTGTTCAAGCAAGGACAAAATCGGTGCCGCTGCACCTTCTGCCAAAGCACAAATGGTGCGTCCTGCCATATGTGTAGAAGCATCTTTCATCACTTTTACATCATCATCCGAACCTTGCCCTGCATTAACCCGCTCTAAAACACGCTCTAACCAACCCGTACCTTCACGGCATGGTGTGCATTGTCCACATGATTCATGGGCATAAAAGCGCGTCAAACGATGCGTAATAGCAACCAAATCCGCTGTTTCATCCATTACAATAATCGCACCAGAGCCCAAAAATGAGCCCGCTTTCATCAAGTCATCGTAGGTTAACGGCACTTCATAGTGTTCGCCCGTCAACCAAGGTGTAGATGAACCACCAGGAATCACCACTTTAGGCACTGAGCCATGTTTCAAACCACCGCAATAATCTTCAATCAAGACCTTGAGCGTTGTGCCCATAGGTACTTCATAGTTGCCTGGTTTATTCACATCACCCGACACTGAAAAAATCTTGCAGCCTGTGTTGTTGGGAATACCAATCGCCGCATGCCAAGCCGCGCCATGTTCTAAAATCGCAGGTACTGTAGCAATCGTTTCCACATTATTGACCACAGTTGGGCAGCCATAAAAACCTTCTACTGCTGGAAACGGTGGTTTAAACCGAGGACGACCAGCCTTGCCTTCTAAGGATTCAATCAGCGCAGTTTCTTCACCACAAATGTAAGCACCTGCGCCCCTATGCATCATTAAGTTCATCGAATAGTCTGAACCTAAGATGTTATCACCCAATAAATTCGCCGCATAGGCTTCTTCAATCGCGCCACACATCACATTGTATTCATGTAAAAATTCGCCACGGATATAGATGTAAGCATCTTTCACACCCAAAGCAAAACCTGACATAATCATGCCTTCAATCAGCAAATGCGGATCAAAACGCATAATATCCCTATCTTTAAAGGTGCCTGGTTCGCCTTCATCGGCATTGCACAATAAATAAATCGGTTTACCTGTATTTCGCGGTACAAATGACCACTTCAAACCCGTAGGGAATCCTGCTCCACCACGACCACGCAAACCAGATACTTTCACTTCATCAATGATTTTATCCGTATCAAAATCTTTTAAGACATTCGGTAAAAAAGCATAAGCACCATGGGCTTTTGCAACTTCAAGTGTGTGCATATTTTCTACTTCAATGTTATCGAAACAAATCCGCTGCACTTGTTTTGGGTCAGAAGAAATCATCTTAAATCACCTCTCCAGCGCGCACTTTAGTCAGCAATGCGTCCATATCGTTGGCAGTCACATTTTCATGATACATGTTATTCACTTGCACCACAGGCGCACCTGCACATGCACCCGCACACTCCACTTCGGCAATGGTAAACATACCATCTGCTGTAGTTTCACCAGCTTTAATACCTAAGCTGGCAGTCATATGGTCTAAAAGCGCATATGCACCATTCATCATACAGCTCGCATTGGTGCATACTTCCAACAAATATTTGCCGCAAGGTTGTTCGCGAAACATGGTGTAAAAGGTTACTACCTCGCGTACTTCCATGATTTTCAAAGATAATGTGTCCGCTACCATCTGTTGCACTTCCATGCTTAAATAACCAAAATCTTCTTGCGCCATATACAATACAGGCATCAATGCTGATTTCTGATGGGGATAACGTTTGCTTAATGCCTTAATTTCTACCAAACGCGCTTCACTGAATTGGGGCTCAGTCACAGTGCTCATCGATCTACCTCACCAAATACAATATCTTGCGTGCCCAAAATAGTCACCACATCAGCCAACATATGACCACGACACATATAATCCATAGATTGGATATGGGCAAAACCCGGTGCGCGCACTTTCATACGGTAAGGTTTATTGGAGCCATCCGATACAATATACACACCAAACTCACCTTTAGGATGCTCCACTGCAGCATACACTTCACCTTCAGGCACATGATAACCCTCAGAGAAAAATTTAAAGTGATGAATCAAAGATTCCATATCATTTTCAAGGGTCGCCTTAGGTGGGCTGGTCAATTTATAGTTGTCAATCTTGGTTGGGCCAGGGTTATCTTTTAGCCATACCACACATTGTTGAATGATGCGGTTGGACTGACGCATTTCTTCTACGCGCACCAAATAACGATCATAACTATCCCCAGTTAACCCTACTGGAATATCAAAGTCCATTTTATCATAGACATCATAAGGCTGTGTTTTACGCAAGTCCCAAGCTATGCCTGAACCACGAATCATAGGGCCTGTAAAACCCCAATCCAAAGCACCTTCTTTATCCACCACGCCAATATCTACATTGCGCTGTTTCCAAATGCGGTTTTCGGTCAATAATGTTTCATATTCATCGACATAACCAATGAAACGTTCAGTGAAACCTTCGATTTTCTCAATCAAACCTTCAGGCAAATCACGGGCTACGCCGCCTGGACGGAAATATGCAGCATGCATACGCGCACCAGATACTTCTTCATAATAATCAAAAATATCTTCGCGCTCACGAAAGCAAAATAAGAATACGGTCATCGCACCAATATCAAGTGCCGCTGCGCCCAGCCATAAACAATGGTTCAATATGCGGGTTAATTCAGCATACATCACACGAATATATTGCGCCCGTTCAGGCACTTCAATCGACAACAAACGCTCCACTGCCAAAGCATAAGCATGTTCATTGGCCATCATGGATACATAATCAAAACGGTCGAAATAAGGAATGTTTTGATTATACGTTTTATATTCAAAAAGCTTTTCAGTTCCGCGATGCAGCAAGCCAATATGCGGGTCAGCACGTTGCACCACTTCCCCATCAAGTTCTAACACCAAGCGTAAAACGCCGTGTGCAGAAGGATGTTGCGGACCAAAGTTTAAGGTATAGTTCTTAATTTCAGCCACGGTCAACCCCCGGCCATGATTTAGGTATCAAGACTTTATTTTCTAATGTATTCGGTTTGTAAACACAGCGCCATTGCTCATCATCAAAGAACATTTCAGCATGACCTGTAAGTGGAAAGTCTTTACGCAGCGGATGACCTTCAAAACCATAATCCGTCAACAATCTGCGTAAATCAGGGTGGTTTCTAAAAATAATGCCATACATATCAAAAGCTTCGCGCTCAAACCAGTTCGCAGTAGACCAAACTTCGGTCACTGATTCCACCATTTCACGTTCACGCACCAACACTTTCAAACGCAAGCGTTTATTCTCGCTAACCGACAATAAATGGTAAACCGTCACAAAACGTGGTTCACCCTCTACATAACTGGGATGTTCGGACATATCCAAACCACACAAATCAATCAGCTGCTCATAAGCAAACTCTGATTTCAAAGCATGGCATACATCTACAATCGCCTCACGCGATACCACGCAAGTAGGGCAATCTTGGGCAGCATGATCGAATTGCATCACATCTGCAAAACGTGCTTCTAATGCCGTAATTTCAGGCAACTTCTCTTGGCTCAACTCTTTACTCATCACCAT
>JAUZQU010000147.1 GCA_030950835.1 Mariprofundaceae bacterium
TGGCATTGGATGAAAACACACCCTTGCCGATAACTTTGGATGATTTAAAGGTGCAAAAGCCGAATCGAGAAGCTTTAGCCACGGTGTTTGCGGAGTTGGAGTTTAGGCGTTTAACAGCGGAATTTTCGGATGAAGTGCAGACCGATTTAGCTACGACTGTGGCACCCACGACTGTGGCACCCACGACTGTGGCATCGACTACTGAATCATCGACGACTGAAGCAGAAGTAAAATCTGAACATGCAGCCAAAACATTACGCACCCACTTGGTGGATGATGAAGCAGCTTTGGCGCAGTTGCTGGTTGCGCTGAATCATGCGACGTTGATTGCTTTGGATACTGAAACCACATCCTTGAACATTCACCAAGCAGATTTGGTGGGTTTATCCTTCGCAGTGCAAGCTGGTGAGGCTTATTATGTGCCTGTAGGGCATAGGGCAGCTGATTTATTGAGCAGTGCGCCTAAGCAGTTGGACAAAAAGATGGTGTTGGCTGCCTTACAACCGATACTCGAAGACGAAAACAAAGCTAAAGTGTTGCAACATAGCAAGTATGATAGTCAAATCTTGCGTGGTGAAGGTATTGCATTGGCTGGTGTACAATACGATACCATGTTGATGGCGTATGTCTTAGAGCCAGGGCAAGCAGTGGGCATGGATAAACTTGCCGATAAATATTTAGGGTATACTTGCACTTCTTTTGAGTCGGTGGCGGGCAAAGGGGTGAAACAAATCACCTTTGACTTGGTGCCTATGGATATTGCTGCACATTATGCCGCAGAAGATGCGGAAGTGACGCTGCGGTTGTGTCATGCCTTGCAAAACAAGCTGGGCGAGCAAATCAAACGCCATGATACGATTGAGCTTCCTTTGTCGGCAGTATTGGCGGATATGGAGTGGCAAGGGGCATATGTGGATACCAAGCAATTGGCTGTCTTGTCCCAGCGTTTTGGTGCGCGGATTGAAACGTTAGAAGCTGAAATTTTAGAGATAGCAGGAGAAAATTTCAATATTCGTTCGCCTAAACAGTTGGGTGTATTGTTGTTTGAAACGTTGGCGATGGCAGGTGGTAAAAAGACCAAGTCAGGGCAGTGGGCGACGGGTGTGGAAGTGTTGGAAAAATTGGCTGAAAGCCATGATATTCCAAAGTTAATTTTAGAAACGCGGGCTTTGTCTAAGCTTAAATCCACCTATACAGATGCCCTACAAAAAATCATCCATCCGCAGAGTAAACGGGTGCATACTTCATACAATCAAGGCGTGACCACCACGGGGCGTTTGTCATCGACCAACCCGAATTTACAAAATATTCCGATTCGTAGCGAAGAAGGGCGCGAGATTCGTAAAGCATTTGTTGCCCAAGAAGGAAATATGTTGATTGCAGCTGATTATTCGCAAATTGAATTGCGTTTGATGGCTCACTTTTCAGCTGATGCGGTGTTAAAACAAGCTTTTGAGGATGGTTTAGACATCCATGCGGCTACAGCAGCTTCGGTACATCAAGTGCCGCTTGCAGAGGTGACTGGAGAGCAACGTAGGCAGGCAAAAGCAGTGAACTTTGGTATTTTATATGGCATGAGTGCCTTTGGTTTGGCAAAACAGCTGGGCGTGAGCCGTGGCGAAGCCAAAACATTCATTGAAAATTATTTTGCCCAATATCCAGCAGTGCAGCAGTTTATGGACAGCACATTACACCAAGCACGCGAAGTGGGTTATGTAGAAACATTGCTGGGGCATAGGGTGTATGTGCATGATATCAACAGCAAGAACAATATGCAGAAATCGTATGCAGAGCGCACTGCCATCAATGCACCTTTGCAAGGCTCAGCAGCAGATATTATCAAAGTTGCGATGATTGATTTGTTTACAAGGCTGCACAATGAAGTGCCATCTGCTATGCTTATCATGCAGGTACATGATGAGTTGATTGTAGAATGCCAAGAAGGTGATGTGCAACGGGTCTCTACAATCATGCGTGAAACTATGGAAGCTGCGGTGGAATTGGACGTACCTTTGGTGGCAGATATAGAAGCTGCCAAGAGTTGGTTTGAGGCACATGGGCTTTAGCCTTTGAAAAGGTAAATGTTGAGTCGTAGGTGCTGTAGCTAAGGAGGAAACCATGAAAGTATGGGCATGGTGGAAGGCGTTGCTGCCGTACATTCGTTCGGGTTCGGGTGTATTGCAGGGGACGGTACAAGCTCGGCGTAACTTAGCGTATATACTATTATTTTTATCCAGTGTGATGCTGTTTATCTTTGCAGTGGTGCATTTTATGCATCAGAGCGAGCGCTTGGCTGTTCTCCAGCTATCGTTAGCAAGCTTTTATGCTTTATGTTTGTGGCTACCTGAACAAAAAATGCCTATTCATATCAAAGAAAATGTGATTATTATGGGAACATCGCTGATGTTTTTGTCTCTTATTGCAGGTGGAGGCATTGCTAAAACAGGTATTTACTGGGCACCATTGCTGCCTTTTTTGGTCTTTGCAGTGACGGGTATTCGCTTGGGCATTCGTTGGTTAGTTTTATTTATGCTGGGGCTGGTTGG
>JAUZQU010000148.1 GCA_030950835.1 Mariprofundaceae bacterium
TTTCCGCCCAAGACGGCAGTTGCAAAGCAAAACCTGTAACATCTTTAGCATATTCTTCATACGTCCACGCCGTGCTTTCCACCTGCACATCCCACTCAAGCGCCAAAGCGACATTGGGAAACACATTGGGGACTAAAGTACACATCCATATGAAACATAAACCACGAAAAATATTCACGCTGCGTATTCAAACACCCTTAGCCCAAGATTACCACCCCATATGCTCACTGTGTCAGTGCAACATGAAAGTGTCTGCTTGATGTTTTACTTTGGCAGATGTTTATGGCATCGAATCTGTTTCAAATGCGTCATCAAGGACAACCCTAGCCAAAAAAAATACTCTACACCAAGCAAAGTCCGATCATTTGTGATGAAAGCTCATGTTACCCACTTGGAATTCAAAAGAGCCTAGAATTTCAAAGCGCCAAAAAAGTAGTCTCTTGCTATTTTACGTTGACTCAAGAATCAGTGTCGCCAGCCAATGTTGCATACAAAGCTTGCACTTGCGCGTGTAAAGCTGGGAGGTGAGCATTGTTATGCAAACGATAATCACAATATTGCTGACGTTGCGCATCCGAACATTGCCTTGCCACAATTTGTGTAAAACGGGTGGCATCTTGTTTGCCGCGTGACAGCACACGTTGTTTTCTTAATGTTTCATCCGCAAATACCACTATCAAAGCCTGCATACGTGCAACAGCTTGCGCTTCAATCAGCACCGAAGCTTCAATGATTGCCAGTTCTGCGTGTTGTTGCTGGCGCCAGTTTAACTCATATGCTTGAATCAAAGGGTGCATCACTTGGTTTAATTTTTGTGTGTGTTCGGCTGTTTTAAAAGCAATCTGGGCTAAGTGTTGTCGGTCTACCTTAGCATCAGCGCCTAACACTGCTTCACCAAATACCTCGGCTAATTGCACAGCTAAGGTCGGCTCTGTATCCAGCAAAATATGCCCCACTTGATCCAAATCAAGCACAGGCACTGCTAAGTCGGCAAACATGGATGCCACAGTAGACTTGCCGCTACCGATACCACCTGTTAAACCCACAAATCGGGTCATTGCAAGCCTATCCAACCTTGATACCACCATAAAATAGGCTCTCCCCAAAAGAACCAAATCAAACCTGCGGCAGCTAAATATGGTCCATAAGGAATCTCCGCCCTTAAGCCACGTTTTGCCAATAGCAGCCCTATCGAACCAATCACCACACCCGTAACCGAGGATAATAACACCACAAATGGTAAGGCTTGCCAGCCCATAAATGCACCCAGCATCGCCAACAATTTAAAGTCACCCTGCCCCATGCCTTCGCGTCCTGTCACCCGCCAAAACAACCACGCCACCAGCCAGAACACCGCATAACCAGCTACTGCACCAATCAAGGCATCCAGCACATAACCTGATTGCCAAGCAAATAGTAAACCCAAAACAATGCCAGGAAAGGTCAGGGCATCTGGCAGCAAGAAAGTTTCCAAATCAATCAGGGTTAATACCCATAACAAACTCACCAATAGCAAAGCCTGCATCAAAAATAATGAAGGATAAGGTGTGGGTGGATAACACCACGCCAAGGTTGCCCAAGTCAAACCCATACATAATTCAAGAAAAGGGTAACGCCACACAATAGGTAAAGCACAAAAACGGCATTTTCGACCCAACAACAACCACGACAACACAGGGATATTGTCATACCAAGCAATGTTTTGTTTACAATTTGGACAATGGCTAGCTGGGGAAACCACCGACTCACCCAGTGGAATACGGTGCACACAAACATTGGCGAAACTACCAAACAACAGACCAATCAGACCAAAACTTAAGGTATAGAAGAGTTGTAAATCCATTATTCATCACCTTCTTTGATGCCTAGTTTGCTAATGCGGTAACGTATGGAACGAAAGCTTAAACGCAGCAGTTTCGCAGCTTGGGTGGCGTTGCCCTTGGTTTCAAACAAGGCTTCTTGAATCAATCTTTTTTCAATGCCTTCTAATACTTGCTCAATGCCCAATTCCTCATCCAACATCGCTTGCAAGCTCATTACCCCATCCGACTTTGCCCATTGATTCTCATCCAACAGGTGTTCATCAAGCTCTTCTTCATCGGATAATGCCAAAAGTCGCTGTAAAATGTTTTCCAACTCACGCACATTACCCGCCAAAGGCAATGTGACCAATTTATGCAAGCAGGATTCGGATATTTTAACATTTGCCCCGCCACAACGTTTCATCAACGACGTAATCAAGGCTGGAATATCTTCACGACGTTGCCGCAAAGCAGGCATGTGTACAGGAATGACATTTAAACGGTAAAACAAATCTTCGCGGAAATTTCCTGCGCGGACTTCCGCATCCAAGTCACGATTGGTCGCAGCTACAATACGTACATTAACTTGTTTCTCCGTTTCACCACCCACACGTCTAACCTTCATATCTTGTAATACACGCAATAATTTCACCTGAATCAACAAAGGCATCTCACCAATTTCATCCAGAAACAGAGTACCACCATCGGCACTTTCAATTAGACCTGTTTTATCATGGTCTGCACCTGTAAATGCGCCTTTGACATGTCCAAACAACTCGGATTCAAACAAACTTTCAGGAATTGCCCCGCAATGTACAGGTATAAAAGGCTGGTTTTCTCGTGGTGATGTTTCATGCACAAAACGCGCTGCAAGCTCTTTTCCTGTGCCTGATTCACCTGTAATCAGCACTGTAAAATCACGTTTAGCAGCCCTTTGTAACCTGTCTCTAATCCTATCCATCACCTTGGATTGACCAATCAATATCCCATGATGTTCAAGGTGTGCAAGCTCTTTTTCAGCATCTTTTACAGGTTTTTTCACTTCGCGTGAAGCCAATGCCCGCTCCACTGCCTCACCAAGTTCAGCTCTGGATACAGGTTTGGTCAAATAGTCAAAAGCACCCTCACGCATCGCCGTTACCGCAGTTTCAGCACTGGCATACGCCGTTAATAACAGCACACAAGCATCTGGCTGCATTTGTCCAACCATACGCACTACATCCAGACCCGCATCTTCCCCATTCATGCGCAAATCCGTCAATACCACATCAAATGATGCCATGCCAAGCTCGTATTCTGCTTCTTTCGGGTTAGCGCAGCCAATCACATCATGCCCATGTGAGGACAAAGAAAGCATCAAGACTTCGCGCACATTGGCTTCATCCTCTACAAGTAAAATATCAGCCATTGCTCACTCCCCCTTCTGTTTGTCCCGATTGCCCTACTTGCCCTACTTGCCCTACTTGCCCTGCTTGCCCTACTTGATCTTTCTTATGCTCACCTTGAATCAAAAAACACGCCCCGTCTTCAACCGCATCATCGACTCGTATTGTCCAGCCATTAACTTGGCAAACTTGCCACACTGTGGCTAAACCTAAACCTGTGCCTTGTTTACGCCCTGTTTTAAAGGGCTCAAAAATCGTGCCTCGTATCTCTGCTGCAATACCTGACCCATGATCACGTACGCTCAGTTGCCATGTTTCATTTTTCAGCACACAGCGCACCACTATCGAAGCCACCTCAGGGCTTGAAACAACGGCATTTCGCAATAAATTATCCAACAATAATCGGAAGTGATCAGGGTCAATATGCAACTGCAAGGGTTCAACATCCATTTGAATTTTAAGTGTATCTTGTAAATCCACTTGGGTGATTGAAGCTTGGATCAAGGTTTGGATGTTCAGGCTTTGGGCGTGCGGATGTAGAGGGTGGGCATAATCTAACATATCCGAAACCAAGCGGTTCAAACGTGATATTTCATCCGCAACAATACGTTCCAAATTCAACTTACTCTGCCCAATAGACATCAATTCCACAGCTTGGGCAATCGTTTGCATAGGGTTACGAATTTCATGGGCAAGCATCGCTGCCATTTGACCAATGGATGCCAATTTATCTTGCTCTGCCAGTTGCCGCTCCAATTGCCTTACTTCGCTGACATTCACTATCGTCAGCAACCATGCTGCATGTTCTTCTAACAAACGGGTCAATGTGAGCAAAAGGGGTTGCCCTTGATGCTGACACTCGCAGCGGAACACAGGTTGGTGTGGTTGTTGTAAATAATCCCGCATCACTTGAGGAATGTGTAATACACGGCTTAAATCTTGACCTATATGTTGAGATCCTACTTGTAATACATGGATTGTAGCTTGGTTGAAGTCTTGAATACAAAAAGACTCATCCAATATCACCACCCCTTCTTGCATCGACGCCAAGACTTGGCTGTGCAACTCTTGTAAACGGCGATGTTTGGTTTTGGTTTGCCGCTGTTCACGTTGTAAATCCACATGACGACGTGCAATCATCGCCATAATGCCACCTACCAGCAGCAATACCGATGTTTGCAGCAATACATGCAAGGTTTGTTGGGCAAGCATTGGGCTTTGTAGTAACACAGCGTAACTATAAATCGAACTCAGATAAACCAATGCTGCCAACACTGCCATCAACAAAGCAAGCCATACCCGCGCCTGACTGCCCGCCACAATGATAGGTATACCCAACAGAAAGATAAAAGGGCTACTCACCCCCCCACGTCCATAAATTAAAATGCCAATGAGCAATAAGTCTGAGAGCAGTTGAATCAGTAAGTTGCTCGTGTTCATATCAGGGAAACGAAACAGCATCACTTGTATGACAAGCAAGACCAACCACAAGACAAATACTTGCCGCAAAAAGTTGCTCTCACCATGCCCCAACCAAGAAAATACCAACAACACAAAAAGTGCGCCTAATAAACGTGCGAAAAAGAGTCGTTTTAAAACATATTTTTCAAATGGCATCAAAACTTCATCTCAAACAGCTGTAGATACAGAAAAATAAACCACAGAAGCCATAATGAAGATAGTTAAATAAATCGCAATCACCAAACCACCAATCACCACACCTAAAAATGCCATAATAGCAGGCTCCATCAAGGCAGTCATACTATCCACCGCTGTATCGACTTCTTCTTCATAAAAATCGGCAATTTTACCCAACATTTCTTCCATAGCTCCTGTTTGTTCACCAATGCCAATCATTTGTGTCACCATGATAGGAAAAATTCCACTTTCTTCTAACGGTTGGCTCAACGATTGCCCCTGACTAATCGAGTCTTTAGCACCAATAATCACGTGCTCAATTACCATATTACCCGATGTTTCGGCTACCGTATCCATAGCATCCAAAATGGGTACGCCAGCTGCGCTTAAGGTTGAGAAAGTACGGGTAAAACGCGCCACTGCACCTTTGCGCAACACATCACCAAGCGCTGGTAGGTTCAACATCAAGTTATCCAACTGGTAATTACCTGCGGGCGTTTTATAGATGGCTTTAATAGCGAATACCGTAGCAATGGGCACTCCAAATACCAAATACCAATAGTCCACAAAACCATCCGAAATATTCATGACAATTTTAGTAGGTGCAGGTAACTCAGCACCAAAACTAGAAAACATTTCGGCGAAAATAGGTACCACAAATATCATCAAAATGGCCGTCACAATAAAAGCAATCACCATAATGGATGCAGGATAAATCATCGCAGATTTGATTTTCGCTTGAAGTGCCAATGACTTCTCTTTAAATTCACAAATTCTCAATAAAATACTATCTAAAATACCACCCTTTTCACCTGCTTCCACCAGCGAACAAGTCAAACGATCAAACTCATCAGGAAACTTGCGCAAGGTCTCACCAAAAGGTGTGCCACTTTCCAGCTCATTTTGCACCCCTGCAAACAACTTCAACAGTCCTTTATGGTTCGTACCTTTTTGTAATAACTCAAAACATTGCACCAAAGGTAAACCTGCGTTAATCATCGTCGATAACTGGCGAAAAAAGATACTAATGTCTTTATCCGTAACCTTAGGAACACCACCAAAACTAAGCTCTATTGGCTTTTTCTTGACTTTAATTTCAGCCAAACCTTGACGACGAAGCATGGCTATTGCCACGTCTTTATTAACCGTCTCCAACTCCCCCTTTTTGGCTTTCCCCTGCCTATCTTTAGCTGTATAAATAAATACTGGCATAACTTAATCCCCCACTGTTATTCTTAAACATTCTTCCAAGGTCAACACACCTTCTTTGACCTTGTTCAACGCTGACATACGCAAGGTTTTCACCCCTTCTGCCACAGCAATCTCATTAATTTCATCTGAATTATTACCCGCATACACCGCATCTCGAATCGGGTCAGTAATGGGCATCACCTGATAAATACCAACCCTGCCTTTATAACCCGTACCGTTACAAACGCTACAGCCTTTGCCATGTTACAAAGTGAAACTATCCAAGTCCTCTTTCTTCAAACCCGCATTCAACAGTGCCTTGGTATCCACTTTGGTCGGCTCTGCGCACTCACTACAAATTCGCCTCCCCAAACGTTGCGCTGTCACCAAGTTAACCGCTGAACCCACTAAAAAAGATTCAATACCCATGTTAATCATGCGTGTCATGGTCGAAGGTGCATCATTGGTATGCAGTGTCGCCAACACCAAATGCCCTGTTAATGCCGCTTTAATACCAATCGCTGCGGTATCATAATCCCGAATCTCACCAATGAGAATCACATCCGGGTCTTGACGTAAAAATGATTTCAATGCAGCAGGGAAGTCCATGCCAATAGCAGGGTTTACATTCACTTGGTTAATGCCCATAAAGTTAAACTCTACAGGATCTTCTGCGGTACAAATGTTGATACCAGGGTCGTTTACTTCAGCCACTGCCGAATACAAACTCACCGTTTTACCAGAGCCTGTAGGCCCTGTTACCAGCACCATGCCATAAGGTAAATTTACCGCATGTTTGAATTTTTCCAAGTCACTTTGTTCATAACCCAGCTTACTCATATCCGTTTGTAAATTGGACTGGTCAAGCAAGCGCATCACCACTTTTTCGCCAAACAATGTTGGTAAAATAGAAACACGAAAATCCACTGTTTTAGCTTTGGATAAACGCAACTTAATACGCCCATCTTGCGGAACACGACGTTCCGTAATATCCAACTTCGCCTGAATTTTCAAACGCGAAATCATGGCATCACGCATCGCCATGGGTGGACGCATAATTTCCAGCAACACCCCATCCACGCGATAACGCACCCGTAATATTTTCTCATACGGTTCTATATGAATATCCGATGCACCACGTTTAATAGAATCCAGCAGAATCAAGTTTACCAACTTCACCACAGGCGCTTCTTCACTGGCTGAAGCCAAAGATCCTTCATCAAACTGAGTTTCGTCAGTGTCCACCACTGACATATCCTTAGCACCCATTTCTGCCATCACTTCTTCAAGCGCCTGACCTGAACCACCTAACTCTTCAAGCTTTTGCACCAACTCACTTTCACGCACAATCACCACATCAATCTGGCAACCTGCAATGAATGCCATTTCATCCATGCTATTGATATCGTATGGATCAGCCACTGCCAAAGTAACAACACTGCCTTTACGTTTTACAGGGATAGCTTGGTTTTTCTGCATGACTTCTACAGAAATTTTGGTTAAATCACGATCAATCTCAATTTTCTTCAAATCAATCGCAGGGCGACCAAAACTACTACTGATAAATTTCACCAACTGGTCTTCACTGAAAATATCAAGCTTCGTTAAGGTGAGGGTAAGGGTGTCCCCAGTGAGCTTCATCTCATGTTTGGCTTTATCGTATTGTTCTTTATTGATGGCTTGTTTACGTAATAAAATGTCGCCCAAACGCGTATGTTTCATATTACTCTCCCCAACCTGGTAGATTCAACGCTTTGCGCCCCAACACTTGTTCAACCCACTGTAAAGATTGCCCTTGTTTTGGCAACATATCCTTAGCCTGACTACCTTGATGCCAAAACGCAAATGAAGCAATACCTTGGGCAATCAACATCGGCAAGCCATCCACTGCCACAAAACCACCTGCTTGCGCTGCACGTGTAAATGCCGTACTCCCATCGGGTTTATACACCGCATCAATCGCCACTCCCTGCCCTGATAAGTCAAAAGGGAAAACATCATGCTCGGCTAAACCTATGCTGGTGCTATTGATCAATACTGTACAATCTTGCACAGCCTGCTCTACCGCCAAGGCATCCCAATCCAGTAAATCACAGTGAAAATCGGCATATGCCTCATGGATATGTGCCTGCAAATTCTGCGCGCGTTCAGGGCTACGATTACACAGCAAAACATCCCTTGCCCCTTCTTGATAAAGCGCATGGCAAATGGCTCTGGATGTCCCACCTGCACCAAAAAGTAACACCTGACCTTGACTCACTTCGGCTTGTAAACCTTGCAACACTGCGGCAAAACCCAAGTAGTCCGTATTGGTTGCCAGCCAACCATCTACGCCTGATTTCAACGTGTTCACTGCCCCAATCAACTTGGCATCTGCATCGGCTTGTACTTGTAATAACACGGATTCTTTATGTGGCACAGTCACATTCAAACCTTGAACTCCAGAGCGCAACAAACCCTCTAAAGCAACATCAATATGCGCAGGTTCAACCGAGAAAGGCACATAAACAGCGTTCTTTTGACTATTTTGGATAAAATGATTCTGAAATAATGGGGATAAGGAGTGTTCCACAGGATGCCCAACAATCCCATACACCGCAGTTTGACCATTTGTTTTTCTCATTTCCTAAAAATAGTTGTTCGACCTGCTAATGTCAAAAAAGTGTAACCTAGATTTCTAAAATTCAGCTTATCCCACCTCATTTTTCTCACTCACACCTGCACTTTCAAATGTCGCCATTTCACTATGCAAAGCCAGTGCAGCTTGTAATAGCGGAAGCACCAGTGCAGCACCAGAGCCTTCCCCCAATCGCAGTTTAAAATCCAACAATGGCTCAAGCTCCAGTTGGGCTAAAGCTGCAAGATGCCCTTGCTCTTGCGAAACATGGCTTGCCAACATCCATTGTTTCACCTCAATATCCACAACTTGCGCGGTCAACGCTGCTGCTG
>JAUZQU010000149.1 GCA_030950835.1 Mariprofundaceae bacterium
GCTGCCGAGGCTGTGCTACTATTACCTGCTGCATCTTGGATGAATACCGTCAACGCGGTTTGCCCATCTGCCAAGGCTGGTAATACCAATGTCCAATTCCCTGCTGCATCAACGGTGGTGGTAGCCAGAGCAACACCAAAGTTTAAAATACTTACACTTGCATTGGCTTCTCCCGTACCCGTCAGAGTAGGTGTACTGGTGGTCACAATCGCAGATGCAGTGGTCAGCACAGCTATATTCGGTGCAATCGTATCAATCACTACCGCATTACCCGCGACCACTGCCGAAGTATTACCCAGCGTATCGACTACTGTTGCCGTTAAGTTGACCGCACCATTGGCTAAAGCCGCGCTGATAGGTGCATTAAAATTACCCAAAGCATCAGCAACCACTGTAGCCACCGTTACACCAGCATTCACAATGGTTACTGTAGCATAAGGTGAGGTTACACCTGTCACTACGGGTATAGCACTTGTAGATGTAGTTGCACCCCCAGCTACCAACAAAGTGGTGGTCGGAAGTGGCGCATTGATGGTCAAAGGAATGGCTACAGGTGTAGATACATTACCCCCAGCACTCAGCACTGCTGCTTCTAATACTGCACCATTGACCACAGCTGTTGTTAACGGAGCAGTCCAAACACCAGCCGCATTGGTTTGTACGCTGGCAACGATTTGACCATTACTGATGATGTTTACCGTGCTTCCCGCAGGCGCAGTACCTGCTACTGTAGGTGTAGATGTATTCACGGTTGCAGCGGCAGTAGTCACCACAGGCACCACAGGCACAGGCACACTCACGGTCACGATGATTGAACCGATAGCCGATACATTACCCGCTGCATCACTGGCAGTGACATTGATGGTCGTCGCCACATTGTTGCTTAAAGGCGAGACTGGGGTAAATGTCCAGTTACCCGCTGCATCGGTATTGGTTGTCCCTAAACCCGTTAAACTAATCAGAGTATTGGCTTCTGCTGTACCTGTAATCGTCGGTACATTGCTGGCAATCGTAGCTCCTGTAGCTGGCGAAGTAATCACGGGATTAGCAGGTACAATCGTATCCACTGCCAGCAACGCTGCTGCTGAAACAATGCTCACATTCGCCACGCTATCGGTCGCAGTCGCAGTGAACACATAACTACCATCTGCTAGAGCAAGCGCAGGTGTGTAGCTCCATGAACCATCTGCCAAAGCGTTCACTGTGGCATAAGCAACACCATCTTTAAAGATAGATACCAAGCTGCCTGCTTCGGCAACACCTGCAATGATGCTGGTATTATTATTGCTGGGTGAAGTCGTAAAAACAGACATCACAGGTGCTGTGGGTGCTGTTGTATCTAAAGTCAGCGTAATTGGCGCTGAAGCCACACTTTCGTTCCCTGCAATGTCGGTAGCAGTGGCGGAAAGTTGATAAATACCATCACTCAAAGCAGCAGGATTCAATGTCCAAGTCAGCCCTGCATTGACGGTTGCTGTGCCTAACACTATGGCACCATGGCTAATCGTAATCGTACTACCTACTTCTGCTGCGCTACCCGAAATGCTTGGCAAAGCTGCCAATATACCTGCAATAGGTGTGCTCACGATGGGTGCGATGGGAGCTGTAGTATCCACTAAAAAGCTTAAAGCCGCACTTATTGGGCTCACATTACCTGCAATATCAGTGGCTACAGCAGTTAACACCACTGTTGCCGCATCGACAAATGGTATCGCGGGCACAAAGCTCCAATTACCCAAACCATTCACTGCCGCGCTACCCAACACTACACCTGCATCATAAATCGTCATGCTGGTATTGGGTTCTGCCAAACCTGAAATCACAGGTTGCACTTGTTTGTTCGGCGAAGACACAGGGTTAAATGTGGGTGTAAAAGGAGCTGTAGCATCAAAAATGGACGCTGTCAGCGTGCTGCTAGCTGTCACCCCAAAGCTATCTGTAGCGACGACTGGAATACTATAGTTGCCCACACTTAAAGTAGATGGTGGCGATAAAACTAATGTTTGAGCAACAGGATCAAGGGTTGCCCAAGCTGGAGCAGTCGCTGCCAAAGCAATCGTCACTACATCCAAAGGGTCTGGATCGGTGGCAACCACCACAATCGCAGGCGAAACTGCCCCTGTACCCACGGCAACACTGGCATTAGCAAAGCTCACCACGGGTGCTTGGTTTTGTACAGAAATGCTCACATTGCCGACATATGTAGGGTCTTGGTCGGGGTTGGCAACAGGATCAACTTGTGCGGTAAGCGTGTAATTACCCTCAATATTAGGAGGAGTCCATACAATCGTCCCACCAAAACCAGCACTACCAGAAAAAGCACCTGCCGCCACACCATTACTATCGGTTGCTCGCCAGATTAGTGGTGAGTTTGCCCCAGGCGCTTGCCCTGCTTCTTGCCCTGTTAACGTTACTGACTGACCTGGAGAAATAACATTAGCTGCCGCAGATGCTGTCACTTTCATGTTCATTTTCAGCGTCATCAACATAGGCTGACCACTTAAGGTCACGTTCTGCGCCCCATCATACCAACGGATACCTGTCCCATTCACACCACTAAAAGCATACACACGCACATCATAACTACCGTTAGGAGCCACAAAGGTAGCGTTTAAAATCGGCACATTGGCATAAAAAGGCCCTTGCAAATGTGTACCATCCAATTTATATACATCCACCACCATCGATTGCACACCAGGTGGCACATAACCTTGCGCCCCTATCGCCCCTGTTGCCACCTTGGGTTTACTCAACAATACGGTTACTTCAGTGCTATTGTCCGCAGCAGATCTCCCCCCTGAACCAGCACCACCAGCACCACCACCTTCATCGCCGCCACCACAAGAGGTTAGCAAGCTGATAAGTAACATCATCAACACATATTTTATACGCATCTTAAAACTCCTTAATACACTGTTCATGGTAAAACAAAGGTCGACTGAGGACCTGCCTGAATAGGGGCATTTAAGTTCTGCATGGCATTGGTTGCCCCTGCATTACTTCCAGGTACTGCCTGCATGGTGCCATCGGCTTGGCTAGTTCCCGTCACATTACTGCCCATGCCTTGTTGCGGCAGCGCACCCGGCACCACTGTTTGCGGACTAGGCGTTATACCCGCAGCCACTGATGCAGCCACTGTTCCCAGTTCCGCCTGCTCTGCTTGCCCTATGTTTGCAGGGTTTTTCAGCTGTTCCATTTCAATCACCGTATCTACCACATCCGGCCCCACACCCAATGCTTCCATCACCAAGTCATCTGTGCGGCTAGGGCGCACATGCACCTTGCCATCCGCATCCATTTCCGCCGTATTACCCGGTGTCAACTGATGTACCAATCCTGAAGGCGCCGTAATTTCAACCTTGCCCTCCATCAATACCGTCGTCACCGCTTGTGCTGGCAAGTCTTCAAAGACCACGTTTTCATCCACACCTTGCGGTTTGGCAACCAATACCGAAAACTCAGTTCCACGCACCCCAATCACCGCTGTAGATGTTTTCACCCTGAAACTCGATTTTCTATCCAACAATTTGCTGACAAAGAAACGTGCTTTACCCCAGTAGAATTTAAATGAACCTTTGGTCAAACGTTTGCCCCATGTCGCATAACGCTGCAAACCAATACGACTGCCAGGCCCTACATATACCTTACTACCATCCGCCATCATCAGTTTAATCCGACCACGACGACCTGTACTCAACACATCATCACGCTGCACACTTTGTCCACCACGCACCCGTGTTTTTTTACCATACCTCTCCACAAATGTATCCCCATAAGCATAAGAAACCTTACCCACAGATGCCTTAGCATCAGCACTCTGCCCAGCCAGCAATAACATCGGTAACATCAGCACCAACATCAAAGTCATGCGCACACATATTTGTATCATTGTCATCATCATTGCCCTCTATATCTCATCCAATATGCACGCATCACCACACATATTGCCAAGCCAAACCTGTTTCCCATTCTGTAAAATCTTTATCTTGCGATGTCGCAAAAACAGTCGGGAACACATAATTTGAATCATTTCTCTGCCACAACACATGCCCAATCAACGCATGTTTGCTTTTATCACTCATTTTCCAAGCCACATCCGCTGCATAACGTTGATAGATATCCTCGCGGGTCACTGTCGCTAGAACACTGCTATCTACCTCTTGATATTGACGTTGATACATCGAAGCTGCCAAAGTCACACCAAGCGCATCATGGTTATACGACCACACAGCCCCAGCTCCAAACTGCTGATAACTCGCCGCATCCACACCATTGGCATAACCTGCTGCTTGTTCCGTTTCAGCAGTAAGCGACAGACTCAACATACCAAAATCTTTCATGCGTAAACGTTTACTCAGTTGCACACCATGGTTCACACTGTCCAAATAACTATAATCAATGCCCTTAAAACCATAACTGGTATTGTATTGTTTCAACAACACCCCATACGCCGCAATCCAACCTTTACTACCCCAAGAGAAATCAAGCCCTCCACCAGCATACAGCATCACATCACCCAGCAACACATAATCAAGGTGTAATTCGCTGGAAAATTGTCCGCTGGAGTAGTTCACAAAACCACTTTGCGACATCGCATTGTAGTCATCCCTCTCCACATACCATTTGCTATTTAAAGTATAACCCAGCATCACTTGCGACAAACGCCAAGCTAAAGTCATGTCCACTTTGCTAAATACATCCGAAGTATCCGCTTGTTGCGATTGTAAGGTATCGGGCAACATCTCTACATTGCTGGTGTAATACACCCCAGCAGCAGCCGAACCACCAAAACCTTCTGGGTAAAAAACGAGGTTCATTTCGCGCAAATCCCGCGCCATCTGTGCATACATACCTTCAGGATCCACCGTTAAACACTGATCCACAAAACGACGTACTTGCGAAGCATTACCTTCTGTAAATGCCAAGGTTGCCAAGTGGTAATATGCTTCAGCTTGCATGAGAGGTGTTACCCCCACAGCATTAAGCAACGTCCACCAAGCTTTCTCCGCTTCGCTATCTCGGTTCAGTTTCATCAATAATTTAGCATGGCTACGCATAGACTCTAAATCTTCAGGATGCGCTTTCACCCATGTCCCCAACACATCTGCGGCTGCTTGTATCTGCTGCATTTTGACCAATACACGCGCCGATCCCAACCACGCCAAACGCTCTTCTTCTTCAACACGTCGCCATAAGGCATAAGCCGAAGCAGCATCTTCAATCAAACCAAGCTCCTCATTTGCCAAGGATAAATGGCGCAACAAACGTGGCTCTTGCGGATAATCTTCAAACAGTTCTTTCAACAAACCATGCGCCTGCCGAACATCACCCATCTGAATGTCTTCAATGGCTTGCAACAACACAATTCTATCATTGGTTTTCATTCTTTTTTTATCTTCACTAAGAAATAAAGCAAAAATACGCGCAGCCTCAGTCATACGCCCCTGCCGCTCATAGGATAATGCCAAAAAGCGCAATACCCGTGGGTGACGTGGGAAGTCAGGCAACAGTGCCTCTAAACGCACAATCGCTGCGCCAGCTTCTTTTTGGCGATAATGTGTGATTGCTTTCGCCAAAGAAATGACGCTTGTCCTATCCATCTGGAGGCTGGAATTTTGTTGTCTTTGTTCAACAGCAGAAAACGCATCTTCATCCATCAAAAGTAAATTTCGACTTATTTTTTTACCCCGTGAAGATGTTGCTTTTAGAAAAGCGGCATGCATCTTCGAAGCCAAGTCTGCCTCACCAGCCGCAGCATAAGAAAGTGCCAGATAACGCAAAATGCGTGCGTGTTGAGGAAACTGTTTTTGTAAGATGCGCAGTTGCGTAATAGCTTCTGTAAAATGACTGTTGCGATATAGTTCAATCGATACTTCCAAAGCCTCATCATCTTCAGCACTCATCACAATACCTGCATAAACACTAGAAGAGAAAGTAAAAATAAGCACGGAAAGACATATCAAAGCAAAACCTTTGATATAGTCAGCGAAAGAAAAGTGACGCAGTGTTATGGGGCCTGAGGACAACATAGGTCGCTTACTTTGCCACAATACAAGTCAAATAACAAGCCATGCGAGTTGATAAAATGACATCGCATAAACATGCTAGCTTAAGCAAGGGAATTTCAGCCTACAATGAAAGATTAAATATGTTAAATCATCATTGTTTATAGCTGCTTAAAGCGTTATTTTCACTTTGTGATATGGGTCACACTTTTCAAGCAGGCACAACCAAAAGCAAACTCATATCATCATAAAAACAACAGCACATTGCCAATATTAGCCGATTTAGCAAAATCCATGCCGTTACCACATAAAGGCATCTACCATGACAAACACTTCTCCTGCAATTACACCCTGCCGCTATCAAGCAAGGTATTCACCATCAGTATTTGCCCAAAGCATCACTACACACTATCATGCGGCATTTCATCCTATTACATAAAGAAGGGGGCAGCATTGTTTAAACGCATCTTAATTGCCAATCGTGGCGAGTGTGCCATTCGTGTTATCCGCGCTTGCAACGAGCTGGGCATTGAATCTGTAGCTGTCTACTCTGAGCCTGATAGCCATGCTTTGCATGTTAAAAAAGCCGACAAAGCTATTTTGATTGGCCCTGACCCTGTTAAAAGTTATTTAAATATTCATCGTATTGTTGATATTGCACTTAAAGCCAAGTGTGACGCTATTCATCCAGGTTATGGCTTTTTATCGGAAAACGCTGAATTTGCCCAAGCCGTGTTGGATGCTGGCATCACTTATATTGGTCCCTCCCCTTATGCCATTGAAAACATGGGCAGCAAAACCAACGCCCGCACCGCTATGTTGGCTGCTGGTGTACCCTGTATTCCTGGTACGGAAGCATCATTGACTGGCGTTGAAGAAGCTGTAGCAACCGCGCAAAACATGGGTTATCCTGTGATGCTTAAAGCTTCTGCTGGCGGTGGTGGGCGTGGTATTCGCCGTTGTGATTCCGATGCGGAAGTGGTTGAAAACTACACACTCACCACCAACGAAGCTTTGACGGCATTTGGCAATGGTGATCTCTTTATGGAGAAGTGTATCGTTGAACCTCGCCATATTGAGTTTCAAATCTTGGCCGATTCCCATGGTAACTGCGTTCACTTGTTCGAGCGTGATTGCTCCATCCAACGTCGCAACCAAAAATTAATAGAAATCGCACCATCTAACTACATTTCAGACGAATTACGCAGCAAAATGGGTGATGTTGCGGTCAAAGCAGCCCAAGCTGTGGGTTATGTCAATGCTGGCACGGTTGAATTCTTAGTCGATAAAAACCATGACTTCTTCTTTATGGAAATGAACACCAGATTGCAAGTGGAACACACCATCACCGAAGCCATTACAGGTGTGGATATTGTTGCCCAACAAATCTCCATTGCCGCAGGTGAGAAGCTTCCCTTCAAACAAGAAGATTTAAGTTTCAAAGGTCATGCCATTGAGTTCCGCATCAATGCCGAAGACCCACAAAACAATTTTTACCCCACACCTGGGCGTATCACACGCTATTTCTCACCCGGTGGCCCTGGTATACGTGTGGATGGTTGCGTATCAGCTGGTTACTCCATCCCACCGCATTACGATTCCATGTGTGCCAAGCTGACCATCTGGGCACCCGATTGGGAACATGCAGTCATGCGTTCACAACGTGCTTTAAAAGAATATGATATTCGTGGCGTGAAAACCACGTTACCTTTTTACCGTCATATTGCCGCTTCCGAAGTCTTTATGGGCGGTCAATTTGATACTGGATTCCTAGAAAACTACCCCGAATTACTTGATTATAAACCTTACGATGCACGTGAAAACATCGCCGCAGCTGTTGCTGTTGCCATTGCTGCACACGCTGGTCTGTAAGACACACGCCAAGGATAATACTATGACTACACCAAAGAAAAAACTAGCCATTACCGAACTTGCCCTGCGCGATGGTCATCAATCATTGCTTGCCACGCGTATGCGCTTGGATGATATGCTGCCTATTTGTGAAAAACTTGATGCCATTGGTTATTGGTCTATCGAAGCATGGGGTGGCGCAACGTTTGATACCTGCCTTCGCTACTTAAAAGAAGGCCCGTGGGTTCGCCTGCGCGAATTGAAAAAAGAATTGCCCAACACCAATATTCAAATGTTATTGCGTGGGCAAAACTTGCTTGGTTATCGTCATTATGCGGATGATGTGGTGCGTAAGTTTGTCGACATGGCTGTTGCCAACGGCGTAGATGTGTTCCGCACCTTTGATGCTATGAATGATTTGCGTAATGTGCGCACTGCCATTTCCCAAGTCAAAGCCAACAATAAAATTGCTGAAGGCACGATTTGTTACACTACCAGCCCTGTACATAGCTTGGAATACTTTGTCGATTTGGCAAAAGGCTATGAAGATATGGGCTGCGACACCCTTGCCATCAAAGATATGGCAGGTCTACTCACACCAACCGTCACCAAAAAACTCATCACCGATTTGAAAGCCGCAGTATCCATTCCACTGCATTTGCATGCCCACTCAACATCTGGTCTAGCTGAAATGGTGCAATGGGAAGCCGTACATGCAGGTTGCGACATCATCGACACAGCCATCTCTCCACTATCTGGTGGCACTTCACATCCTGCAACCGAATCCATGGTCGCAGCCTTTGCTGAAACTGAGTTTGATACAGGGCTAGACTTGGATGCACTGCAAGATGTGGCGGCTTATTTTCGCGATGTGCGTAAAAAATATGCCCGCTTTGAGTCTGATGTCACCCGTGTTGATACCCGTGTTTTCGTCAATCAAATCCCAGGCGGCATGATTTCTAACCTCGCCAATCAGCTTAAAGAACAAGGCGCATTGGATAAAATGGATGAAGTCTTGGATGAAATTACCAATGTACGCAAAGACTTTGGTTATCCATCTTTGGTCACCCCAACCAGTCAAATTGTAGGCACACAAGCCGTCTTGAACGTCGTTTCAGGCAAGAAATACAAGGTCATCACTGAAGAAACCAAAGGTTATTTAAAAGGCATGTACGGTGCAGCTTTGGGTACTATCAACCCTGATGTGCAAAAGCTTGCTTTGGGCGATGAAGAGCCGATTACTGTTCGCCCTGCCGACTTATTACCCAATGAATTGGATGCTTTGACCCGTGAAGTGGGCGACAAAGCCAAATCTGTGGAAGATGTGTTGTCGTATGCCATGTTCCCCAGCATTGCTTTGGAGTTTTTCGCTGAACGTGAGTCTGGAAACTTCAACCCAGAGCCACTCGATGCCGTTGATACCACTGCTCCAGCTGCTGCTGCACCGGGGCTTGCGCCTACCGAGTTCAACATCACGGTTCATGGCGAAGAATACCACATTAAAATCGAAGGCACGGGGCATGTTACTGACGATTTGAAACCTTATTATGTGAAAGTGGATGATGTATTAGAAGAAGTACACGTCGAAACTTTAACTGAAGTCGTACCCACCTTGGATGGTCGCGGCATTGATGCAGGACGCGCCTCCAAAGGTTCGAAACGCCCCAAAGCACGCAAAGATAGTGATGTAACTTCGCCTATGCCAGGGCGTATTGTGACGGTCAATGTACAAGTCGGCGATACAGTTGCAGCAGGCGATACGGTGTTGACTGTTGAAGCCATGAAAATGGAGAATCCAGTACATGCACCAGTATCGGGGACGATTAAAGCGGTTTACGTCAGTGAGTCCGACAATGTGAACCCTGATGAGTGCCTTATCGAAATCGAAGCTTAAACATACTGCTGTTGGGGCGAGGAATTTCACCACGTCCCAACAGTGATTTACAAGTTTCTTCTCATCATCTGCTTATCATCTACTTCGTGTTTTCAGCGTACAACACAAAGGGTTTACTTAACTGTGTTTGTCCATTGATAAGCAACGAAAGCCGATGTTCGCCAGCATAATACTTGCGTGTTGAAATCGCCTTAAAACTGAATTTCTTCTGTATAGTTTTGCTTTTTTCTTGGTAGTCTGACTCGGCAATTTTAAATACTTTCGAGCGCATCGTACCGTTTGCCTTTTGGAAGTGGATGGCAAACTCTAAACGCAACTTGCCCAACATCTGTTTACTCAGCAACTGGCATGAAAAATGAACTTCACCGCCCCACTCCACCCCATGACTCACCTGAAAATCATGTGTCTGCACATGGTTCACTTGCTCAAAACCAAACAATGCCAAAGTTTCCACATGCCCCTGCTTCAATAGTGTGCGACAGGCATGTTTGACCAGCCAATCCGTATCCTTAGACACACCAGACCATTGCTTGGCAAGCTCAAATACCCGTACCTCATGGTCTTTACTGATATCATTTAAGTTGTTCGCCACACTACGGCGAACATACAAACTCGCATCACCTTTTAACATCTCTAAAATCGTGATCACAGGTTCAGGGTCTTGCACAAACAACGGTAATTGCATCGCCCAAGGTAAACGCGGACGACAACCTTCTGAAGCCAAGCGGCGCACATGTTCATGCGGATGTATTGCCCAAGCTTGCAGCTGTGCCATGCTTGCTTTGGGGTATCGCAAAATAAAAGGGCGAATGGCAAACTCAGCACTGGAATATTGGGTGAAATGTTCTAAGGCATCCATAGACACATCATAATGTTCAAGCCCATAACACTCCACATAATCAGGGAAAAACATGTGTTCAAAAGTATGCTTAAAATGACTTGATGCAGCTTTAAGTATAGGTAATGCCTCAATATAATCAGGCAAACAATGGTGCAAACAACACGTGATATGACGCATCCGTTGTTTAAGCTCTTTCTCCTCCCAAGCTGCATCCCATAACAAGTCTAAAAACTTGTCCGCCGCAAAGCTTGGGTACTCGGTTTGCATCACCTGCACTAAAGATGTGAAAAAGGTTTTGTTATATGCATTTTTTAAGGGTTCAGGCATGATTTTACCTCACAAAGGGTAACGAAACTAACATCGCATATACCAATGTCACTACTGCACATGCTTTTTGTCATTGCCTAGCCACCTGCTTTATGTAATGCTCTCGCCACATGCAAATAAAGTGGGAATAGCCCTATTCTTGATAGAATAAAGCTAAAATAAGGAGAAAAATGTGAGTGATGCAATAAAGAAGGTCTTTGACCTAATCCAAGAAAATGATTGTGAATTTGTGGATGTTCGTTTCACAGATACCAAAGGCAAGTGGCAGCATGTCACATTTCCAATCCACCAGTTAAATGACGACTGCTTTGAAGATGGTTTTGCTTTTGATGGCTCTTCTATCGAAGGTTGGTGTGAAATCAACAACTCTGACATGGCACTCATTCCTGACCCTGAAAGCGCACGTATTGACCCATTTTTTGAAGCTTCTACCTTGGTATTGGTTTCTCAAGTCATTGACCCTATCACTGGAGAAGACTACAACCGTTGCCCTCGCCAAGTGGCACAACGCGCCTTGAAATATATCAAGTCTGCTGGCATCGCGGATACTGTATATTTCGGCCCTGAATTGGAATTTTTCGTTTTTGATGGCATGCGTTACCAAAATGACATGGGTGCATGTGGTTACACCATTGAATCCGAAGAAGCAGCTTGGAACTCGAACACCAAGTATGAAGGCGGCAACACTGGTCATCGTCCTAAAGTCAAAGGTGGTTATTTCCCCGTCCCTCCAGTGGATACTTTGCATGAAATGCGCAATGATATGTCATTGGTGATGACGGATTTGGGTATTGATATGGAATGCCATCATCATGAAGTCGCTACTGCTGGTCAATGTGAATTGGCGATGAAATTTGGCGAGTTGATTGATATTGCTGATCGTGCGCAATGGTATAAATATGTAGTACATAATGTTGCGGATGCCCATGGTAAAACTGCAACATTTATGCCTAAACCTATCTACAATGATAATGGTACGGCGATGCATGTGCATCAATCTGTGTGGAAAGATGGCGTAAACTTGTTTGCAGGTGATAAATACGCCAACCTTTCTCAGGAAGCGCTTTGGTATATCGGCGGCATCATCAAACATGCTCGTGCCTTAAATGCTTTCACCAATGCTTCTACCAACTCTTACAAACGTCTGGTTCCAGGCTTTGAAGCGCCTGTAATGCTTGCATATTCAAACCGCAATCGTTCGGCTTCGATTCGTATCCCTGTGGTCAACTCTGATCCAGCACGTCGCATTGAAGTACGTTTCCCAGATTGTACGGCAAACCCATACTTGGCTTACACTGCCTTGTTGATGGCTGGTCTTGATGGCATTGCCAACAAGATTGATCCGGGCGCACCTGCGGACAAAAACTTGTATGACCTACCACCAGAAGAAGCAGCAAAAATTCCAACAGTATGTTCTAGCTTAGAGCAAGCATTGGATGCATTGTCTGCAGATCGTGACTTCTTGAAAGTCGGCGGTGTGATGGATGATGATATGATTGATGCTTACATTGAAATGAAGATGGAAGATGTGCAGCAATTGCGTATGCGCCCTCATCCTATCGAAATGGAAATGTACTACTCTGTTTAATTCAACAAAGTACTACGCTTGATTTGAAAGTATGTTCAAAAAGGCCGTCACGAAAGTGGCGGCCTTTTTTTATGCTACTAGAGGTTTTTCACTTCGATACACAAACACCGATCATTACTATTAAACGACCATGATGAAGGCGGCTAAACATAAACTAACAACCTGTGTCGTTTCATATGTTTGCCAACAGTGGCATGCAAAAGATGGTCGATTGGGGCAGCTAGTGTATGCTTAGCTGATGCGTTCAGATTGTTTGCAATATATACCTAAAAATCAGTTGCGAGATGTCCATCGATTGCTGGAGATATCGCCATTGTTTGTGTCGTTGATGCGCACGGCAGATAAAGATGCGTGCCAGCGTATTTTTCAAGATAAAGAACATGCAGTGCTACCAAATCAAAGTGATGTTTGGATGCCTGCCTTAGATAGCTCCGATTTGACAGCATGTATGATGCACTTGCGCTTGCTCAAACAAAAGGCAATGCGGCATATTATTTGGTGGGAGCTGGGCATTCATGGCGATATTCAGGCTTCATATCAGGCGATTACTGACGTGGCATCAGGGTTGTTGCAGCAAGCAGTAGAGATGGCGGAGCGTTTGCTTGCGCCACGTTTTGGACGTTTGCAAGGAGGTGCCTTTTGTGTCATTGGTTTGGGCAAGTTGGGTGGTTATGAGTTGAACCTTGGCTCGGATGTTGACCCTTTGTTTGTATGGCAGGGTGATGGTACGACCCAAGGTGGGCGCAAGTCTGTTTCTGCCAATGAATATTATAATCATTTCTCACGGATGCTTATCAAATTGATGGCAGAGCCTACAAGCAACGGCATGGTTTGGCCTGTGGATATGCGTTTACGGCCTGGCGGCGATGGCGCACCCATTTGTTTGAATCTGGATGCAACATTATCCCACTATTTAGAATATGGACAAACATGGGAACGTGCCATGTTGATCAAAGCCAGGCCTGTCGCTGGTGACATGGCTTTAGGGCAGCAGTTCATCCAAGAAGTATGCCCGTTTATTTATCGGCGCTATTTGGACTATACATGTGTAGCAGCATTGGCTGACATGAAACAGCGCATAGATGCACAAGCAGGTCAGCAGCAACTTGGCGAAGGTTTCAACGTTAAACTTGGGCGCGGCGGCATCCGAGAAATCGAGTTTATCATCCAAGCTATGCAGCTTCTCCATGCTGGGCGTGAGCCATCATTACGCATACAACATAGCAAAAAGGCACTTTATGCACTGCAGGACAAAGGTTTCATTAGCCAGAGTGTCGCTGATGCTTTGTTTTCCGCCTATACTTTCTGGCGGCGCATAGAACATGCTCTTCAAGCAAGAAAAGGGGAGCAAACCCACCTTTTACCAGCTGATTACGAAAGCTACCTCACGCAAGCCCTCGCTTTGCCTCATCTTGCCCAAGATATGCAAACACACCGTGACTTTGTTGCCCACACATTTAAAGAACACATATTACCTATCACCACGGCTGCAAAAGCCACAGAAACAGTAGCAGCCTCCAATTGGTTAAATGCTGATTGTTTAGATTCAGCCCAGATCCATGCGCATAAAAAACAACCCATACAAGCAGCTTTGCAACACATAGATCAACAACTATCACGCGGTTTATTGCCAGAGCGCAGCCGTCAACAAGTCGAATCTATACTCAACATAGCCATGCCTATTTGGCTTGATGATACCAACGCAGTGCAAGCTGTGGCGGCATTTGCTGATCTCTTAAAAACCATTTCGGGCAGGGCAACATGGATAGACTTGTTAGCAACCCACCAAGGTGTGTTGCAATGGCTTATTGGTGTGCTGGCTGCTAGCCGTTATGTTTCTGAACATATCAGCAAAAACCCTTCTTGGTTGGAATGGCCTTTAGAACATACATCTGGCGCTGCCAACATCCAACAGTTATGCACTAAAATCAAGGGCATCCACGCCGATGAAGATGCAGAAGAGCTCTTAAGAACACTCAGCTTTATCCTTGATCAAGGGCGCATACATTGTGCCTTATCCATAGATGCACACCAAGAAGGCCCTGTTGTTATTGGTCAATGGTTGGCCGATTTAGCTGATGTTGCGGTGCAGACTTGTGTGCGTTCCAGCTTATCTCAATTACATTTACCTGCTGACTTTGCTTTTGTTGCCCTTGCTTTAGGTAAACATGGCAGCCAAGAAATGGGCTTGGTTTCTGATTTAGATATGGTGTTTGTACTTGCCCAAGAACCACAACAAGTCATCCGTGGCAAAACAGCAAGAGAATGGGCGCAACGTTTGGGAAGGCGTGTTATCCGACAGTTAACGGGCATACCACCTTTTGGGGCTGGTTATGAATTTGACGCACGATTGCGCCCTTCTGGAAACAGCGGTGTTTTAGTCACTACCTTAGCAGGTTTTCAAGATTATCAACGCCATGAGGCGCAAACTTGGGAACACCAAGCCTTATCAAGAGCAAGGGCGATTACAGGAACAGCCAGCGTACAAAACAAGGTCACATCCGTCATCCATGACATCATACATCAGCCTCGCAACTTTCAACACACTGCCCATGATATCCTCACTATGCGTCAGAAAATGATGGATCACTTAGCAAGCCGTGACAAAGATAACATTAATCTTAAACATGATGCAGGTGGGATGGTAGATATTGAGTTCATAGCACAGTTTTCACGGCTGATGTTTGGCGGCAACCATGTTGGCACCGTTCGTACTTTACAATCCTTGCCCACACATGCACCAGCCATCTGGCATGAAAAAGCAGCAATTTTAGAACATGTGTATATCCATTATCGCCAAATGGAAAACGCACTTCGTGTTGAACAATGGCTTTCGATTGGTTGTTTACCCAACAACAATAATAACAAAGAGTGGGAAACTATGCGGCGTCACGCCAACATCACATCAACCGAGCAGTTACAATATCATATGCGCATAGTACATGATATATTCCAACAACTTCTCAGCAGCAACTTAGGCAGCAGTTAAAAAGGTCTCACCGTTTGGATACCCAAATTTCGGATGCACAGTGTTTTGAATACATGCATGACCGCCTACGATGAAGCGATACCTATAAAAGGGGCAATCAACATCATCTGACTACACTGGCAGTAACCATTTGGAACTGCTCTATCACGGTTGCCTTGATTTTAGTCGATGAAGTCTTGGGATGATATTGAACCTGCACAATCTGCTTACCTTGCGACTTTAAATAATTTTCTACACCTTCATTATGCGGTTTTTTGCCCCAGTCTTCGCCAATTACAAATATATCGGCCTTCACTTGCTTACAAACAGCAATATAATCAAGCTCATGGTAGGAAAGTGCAATGTCTACACAACTTAAGGCTAAAAGCATTTGTATACGTTGCTCAAGCGGCACAACTGGAACATTAGGCTTATACAATTGGACAACTTCATCAGCCGCAACACCAACTGCCACAGTGTCACCCAAGCTTGCGCAGTATTCCAATAAAGCAAGATGCCCCACATGCAACAAATCAAATGTACCCACTGTATAAACAACCATTGTTTGATAATCCTTTGATAGTATGAACTTCGTCACTAGGATAACACACTTCGGATGAAGTAAATATAGAAATGAAATTTTAAGGATACCTGATGACAAGTAAAACCACAGACCTACAACAGCCTACCATACTCTCTTATGTCAAAGACATTCCCAACCTTTGCTCTCTTGCAGGTTTGGCCTGCACCATGCTTGCCATTTATTTTTGTATCATAGGCGTTTATGCCGCTGCCATGATAGGCATGATTTGGGCGGTTGCGTTTGATTGGGCAGATGGGTTGGTGGCACGGAGAATGAAGGGACGAACAGGCACGGACAGCAGCTTTGGTGGGCAACTTGATGTGTTGATCGACATTGTAAGTTATGGCGTAACACCTGCCATTCTGCTTTTAAGCTATGGCGGATTTTCCCCTCTCTTTCTTATAGGCGCATTCCTGATGGTTGCGGCCAGTGCCATACGATTAAGTTATTTTAGTACGTTTGGTCTTGCTGGCGGCACGAAATACACAGGGTTAGCCCTTGATAACAACAGTATCTTAATCGTATTCATTGTGTTGTTTGCAGGATTTTTTGATAAGGATACGTTTGCCATCATTCTCTATGCTTGCTGCCTAATCATTACAGCCTTGAATGTATCCGAGATTAAAACACCCAAACTTTCGGGTAAACCCATGCATGTTGTAATTCTCGGCATCTATACACTTACCATCACTGCCCTGTATTCTTGGCAGCTTTTGTAGGTTTGCACTCACTTTAGCACTCTGTTTAACGCTAGCTAGAAAAGATGAGAAGCCTCTGCTTTCGAGGTTTCGCTAGGCGCTATTTCAGGGCATCGTAAGCCATAAAAAAAGGACCTACGATTTCTCGTAAGTCCTTAATTATATGGTGCTCCCTGAGCGATTCGAACGCCCGGCCCTCTGATTCGTAGTCAGATACTCTATCCAGCTGAGCTAAGGGAGCATATTGTCATCTTCTAGTGAAGACGGCGGCACTGTAACCTCTTCTAACCAAACTTTCCAGTCCGAATTATCCATGCCAAATAATTCAGGAAAATCACGGTACAACCAACCTTCATACATCAACGTTTCTTCTTGAAACAAACGTACAAAAGCTGCGGGATTGCTGATGTTAGTGTCATCGATAAAGGTACGACCCTTTAACCGCAGACCAAACGCAAGCCCTTGTAGTTCAACCCGCCAAATATCTTGATTGGTTTCACTACCATTATCTATCGCAACAGCGAACATTCTCGCCGTTGATTTTTTCAAAAACACCAGCTTGGCTGTGCCGACAGTGTTCACTGCCCAACCAGGAAGCTGATTACCCTTGCTAGAAGCATGGGGATCATCAGGGACACTCAAAGGCAGTTGCCATTCGATTTCCCGACTTTTCTCACGCTCACACGCGCTAAATAGCAGCAAGCTTGAAACCAAGGCTATGGGTATCAGTTTATAAGCAGATGTTTTTTTCTCAAACATCCAGCAAACATCCTAACTGCATATAATCATCCCATAAAACCAAGCATAACATGATGATACACCTTTTCACTGCTACAAATCCTTGCCAGCAGCACCCTTAGACAGGCGGAACAGTAAATATGTGTGCATGGTTGTCAATGCTAAAATAAGATGCCTGCAACTTCGGCTGCTTTTGCCTATGCTATTTAGTGCTTGTAATCTTGTTGATGCTGATTAAAGTGCGCCACGGTTTTAACTGGAGGTTTATCATGGCAAAACGTTGTGAAGTTTGTGACAAAGGTCCAATGAGTGGCAACAATGTGAGCCATGCTCACAATACAACCCGTCGTCGTTTTCTGCCGAACTTGCATAATGTTCGCGCACAATTGAACGGTCAGACAAAAAAGATTCGTGTTTGTTCAGCTTGTTTACGTTCGGATAAAGTAATCAAAGCCGCATAAATATCATGTTGGTATGATTGCCAAGGGTGTTGACCAACAGGTTAACGCCCTTTTTTCATGGCTTTTCAACCCTTGAAACAGGTTTAAGAGCAAAACCAGCTTTATAAGCACCTATCTACCAAATATGGGTAGGCATCATAGCGCACAACAACCCTTTTTATCGTACCCTATTCATATTTGAAAGAGCCAAAAGAATCAGCCTTCACTGCATATTTGCCATGACGGGTGCATCAGTTAAAATGTAGCAATATTCATAAAAGCAGCACTTAAACCCATAATCATAGGCCCAAGAAAGCTTTGCAGCACCCCCAACATCAATAACGCAATGATGATAAAGAAGCCATAAGGCTCAAGTCGGGAAAGTTGATATGCAGCAGGCCTTGGCAACAGACCTACCGCCACACGTCCTCCATCTAAGGGTGGCAATGGAATCAGATTAAATATAAACAGCACCACATTAATGATAATCGATGCCTGACACATCAAATTTAACGGCAATGCCAACCAAGCAGCAGATGCAGGAAGCAACATGGTCAACGCCAGCAAAATGGCTGAAAGCAATGCCAATACAAGGTTGGTTAAAGGCCCTGCAAGGGCGACCCACACCATATCTCGCTTGGGTTGGCGCAGCTTATTGAAATTGATAGGCACAGGTTTGGCATAACCAAAAAGGAAAGGGGCTTGCATGACTAATAAAGCAATAGGAATGAGAATTGTACCCACCATATCAATATGTTTGATTGGATTGAGGGTTAACCTGCCCATCCAATAAGCGGTATCGTCACCCAAACGGTACGCCACCCAACCATGGGCAACCTCGTGTAATACTACTGCGAACAACACAGGCAACGCCCAGATAGTCACGTTGACTAAAATAGTTTGGAAATCCATATTTATCCTTGGTGTATGTGAAGTTGCGGTAAAGCAGCGTACATCTTTTGACGGATATGTTCAATTTGCACTGTTGTGTATGTTTTGGCAGGCAACAAACCCCACACAGGCTTGGGCCATGCTGGATCAGTGGTGAAACGGGCAATATGATGGATATGCAATTGTGGAACCATATTACCCAAAGCGGCAATGTTCATTTTGTCCGCCTTGAAAATATTTTCTATGCTCTGGCTTAACATGGATGACTCTTGAATAAACTGCTGCTGCTGCTCTGCCGTCAACTCATGAATCTCTCGTATATTCTCGCGCTGAGGGACAAGGATAAACCAAGGGTAATGGGCATCATTGAGCAGCAGCAATACACAAAGCTCAAATCGACCCAATATGATGCAGTCTTGTTGGAGTTGGGCATGTAATATCATCTTCAATGCACTGTATGCGCTGGATTACCACAACATTTCTTGAACTTTTTGCCCGAACCACAAGGGCAAGGCTCATTTCTGCCTACTTTTGGCTGACGTACCACCGTTTTCTTTTCTACTATCTCATTTTGGGCATGTTCCACCAGCGTAGCCACCGCAGAGTTAAACACACCCAAAAACATCGCCAGCGATTTCGCTCTTTCTTGTTCATTATCAGGCCTACCAGAGTTCTGAAACATTTCTTCAGCAACATCCTGGTCTGCCAACGCCATGATAATAACCCATGATCCTGCAATATCATTGACTGACTCACCATCATTGGGCGCTTTGCTACCCCACAACTCAGATCTTAAACAGATTCCGCGCAAAAAACCTGCACTCCAGCTTTCCACGGTATCAAACCCCGAAACATCCACCAAGTCTTCTTGCTCAATCGGGAAATCTAAGTCTCCTTCAAACCATTGTTCGTTCAAGCGGTTATAAACACCCATGATAGCAGACACCACTTCATTGCTTTCATCCATGTTTTCAAACACCCGTAAATCCAACAAAGGCTCTAACCATTCGCTGGGCATGATAAGGTCAGGCGTGTGCACGATGGCAAAGAGATAAGCATGGAGAAATGCCTCAGGGTTTTCATGGGGTAGTTCCTTTAAATAGCGGAACAAAGCCCCATTTTCTTCTACAGTTAAAAACTCTGCACTGGATAAACCATGAAGCAATCTATGGAAATCATACGATGTTTCCAAGAAAGCAACCGCATCATCTATACTATGATAATGCAGGTGGATGATACCGTGCTCAACCTTATCCCGTTCTATACTTGAAATATCCTGCTCACAGATACCCTCTTCTTGCTCTAACTTACCATCTTTCAACAGCCTCAAAGCCACATCTTTACATTCCACCAAACCAAAAGTTTTACAGGCAAACAACACATCACTACGTTCCTCAGCCCCTCCCCACTTCTCGTCCAACAAAAGCTCAAGTAACCAAGCAACCAACTGCTCTCTATCCAACAATTCTTCGTACATCAAGCTACATAAGGCATGTACGCAAGCACCTCGCGCCCATCGATCCATATGCGAATGTTGCGCTGCCTCAAACAATATTTGCGGTTGCTTATGCCCAACGGATGCCAAAATTTTGGCGAGAACTTCTGTGACAAAGTCGCCCATTGCATCCGTTGCTTGTTCACCATATCTGTCAAAAAAGTTACATATAATGGGTAAAGCTTGCGTATCTCTTTTTTCAGCTGCCAAATAAAAGGCATAATATTGTAAATTATAACATACACCTTGCTGCTCAGTCTTCTCCTGAATTCTCTCTGGACTGAGGGCAAGGGCAGTATGAAGCTCTGCTTTGACTTCATCGTAATGCTGTAATGCCCAAATCAAAGCATCTTTGGGTAGTTCATGCTCTGATTTGCTTAATATGTCTAAACATTGTTGTTGATTCATGTTGATTATCCTTGTGCAGTTCGCGAAGATAGAAGTCGGTTCACCTGCACCAAATCACGATGTCTACCGATGTCAAACCATGTGCCTTGGTGCCGCAAACCATGGCAATGCTGTTGTTGTATATTTTGATGTATAGGTTCAAGTAACGAAAAGCTTTGTTGGCTTGGGTAAGGCAACAAAGCTTCATCATGCCACAGCGAAACACCTGAAAAAGTCAGGTTTCCCTCTATATTCTGCTGCGTTTTCGCCTTTATTAGCTTACTTTCTAACGTAAAGTCACCTTCAGGGTGATGTTTAGGGTTTTCTACCAAAGCCAAGGCACAGCCGTAGTCAGGAATCAATGCAGCCAAGCTTTGTATATCTATATCACAGATAATATCAGCGTTATGTACTGCCACCAGACCTGAATCAGGCAATAAATCAAGGGCAGTTCGCACCCCACCGCCAGAGTTGAGCAAAGTTGGTTCATGGCTATAATAAAAGCGGGCATTCAAGCCTTGCCCATTGCCTAAATAGGTTTGTAATTGCGCGGCATGATGGTGTGCATTGATGGCAATATCATGTATACCTTGGGCTACAAGACGGCGAATCACATGCACAATCGCAGGCTCACCAGCAACCAACATCAACGCCTTGGGTTGGTTTTGAGTCAGCGACTTAAGACGTGTGCCTAAACCTGCTGCTAAAATAATCGCACGTGTAACTTTTGACATGGCGCTATATTGTC
>JAUZQU010000015.1 GCA_030950835.1 Mariprofundaceae bacterium
TGGCAAAGAAGTGATTGCACCTAAAACGAGTATGACAGTATTTGGTTGGACTGGTGCGGGTTATATCATCTATGACCCTGTAACTGGCGATGGCGCTTATAAGATTAGCGGTGGAGCTAAAGCGTTCACGGGGTCGTGTCTATCATTGTATCAAGTCAGGGGAACTGTACGCTTAGCTCATAGTTACATCGTGAGGGGGGAAGCAAATGGATGGTACAATGATAGACCAGACCCCTACCTACGTATACGGGTTTTTGCAATTACCTCCAAAGTGTAAATAGGTGACAGTATACTATTTAATTGTCTTTCATGCGTTTGGCCGTTCAATTTCGGCTATGGCAGGCATGGCAAGAGTAGTTTTTCTGTATGTGACACATCATATGGGTCAGCGTAGTGTTTGTAGGAAAGATGTTTTTTCATGATAATGTGTGGGATTTCAGCTTGCACATAGGCTTTTGTGATAAATAAAGTCCTATGTTGGTTTTGAGTGATTGAAGTATATGCATTAAAAAGGATTAAAAATATGCAGCAGACTGTGGTAAAGATTCAGAAATTGGCTCATGGTGAAGGTTTAGACTTGCCCTTTTATGCCAGTGCGCAAGCTGCAGGTGCAGATATTCGCGCTGCTATTACAGAAGATGTGATTATTGAGGCTGGTGCTTATGCACTCATCAAAACAGGTTTTGCCATGGCTTTGGTAGAGGGTTTTGAGGCGCAAATTCGTCCGCGTTCGGGGTTGGCGTTGAAACATGGTATCACGGTGTTGAACGCACCGGGTACGATTGATGCGGATTATCGTGGTGAAGTGGGTGTGATGCTCATTAATCATGGCAACAAAGCGTTTATAGTGCGCAGGGGAGAGCGCATTGCACAGATGGTGATTGCGCCTTTTGTGCAGGCGGATTTTCAAGAGGTAGACGCACTATCCGAGACAGAACGTGGTGAAGGTGGTTTTGGCAGTTCTGGTCGTCGATAATAGATGGTAAAGACGCCACATATTGCTATTTTCGGTGGTAGTTTTGATCCTCCGCATTTGGGACATCAAGCCTTGGTGGAAGCTGCGTTAGCGCAACTTGACGTTGATGCGTTATGGATTATGCCTGTGGGTGTACCTGTACATAGACAATTATCGGGCAAAGCGACTGCGCAACAACGTTTAGACTGGTTGAAGACCATGTTTGCCCATGATTCACGCGTGCATATCAAAGACTGGGAGACTAAATCCTCTTCGCCTAGCCCTGCGATTGCAACTTTACGCCGTTTTCAAGATGAACATGCCGACCAGACACCAACTTGGCTGATGGGCATGGATTCATATGCCGATTTGCCCAACTGGGTGGCTTACCCTGAACATCAAAAGCGGTGTAACTTGCTTGTTTTTGCACGCCAAGGTTGCGACAAAGCTGAACTTCGCGCTGGTTGGAGGCTGCTTGAAGCGGGTGAAGGTGTTATCCATATGCCTAGTAAAGCAGGTAATATTGCCTTTTTAGACATAGACTTACCGCTCATTTCAAGCTCGCAGATTCGTGCTGATGTTGTGCAGCACCAGACGCAACTTCCTCAAAGCACCTGCAATGCTATTTCAGTCTGTTATGCTTCGGCTTTGACAGATAATACTGATGAACATATTAAGCAGACCAACAAAGAGAGAAAAGCATGACACAAACCACGATTGAACAACTGAACCAGAAAGTGATTGAAGCGATTGAAAATGTGAAAGGACAAGACATTATAACCCTGAATGTGACAGGGCGTTGCAGCTTTGCGGATCGTTTTGTCCTGGCAACAGGGCGCACGGATCGTCAGCTCAAAGCCTTGGCAAACAGCGTGCGTCAAGTGGGGCATGCCCATGATTTAACAGCGCGGGTAGATGGTTTAGAGGCGTTGGAATGGTTAGTAGTAGACTTAGGTGACATTGTAGTACACTTATTCTTGCCTGAAGTGCGCGAATCTTTCCAGCTTGAGCGCTTATGGTCTACGCCTGTGGAAAGTGCCAACGAGAGCCCTGATCAAGCAACATGAATTTAAGGTTGTTGGTGGTGGGAAAAGCAGGCAAAGACTTTAAAGATTATGAAGCATCTTTGAAGAAACGTCTGCAAGGTTCGCATCAATTTGAAATTGTAGAACTCAGCGAAAGCCGCGCCAAACAACCCACTCAAATCAAACAAGATGAAGCCAAAACGATTTTAAAACAGGTGAAATCAACTTTTATCTTGTTGGATGAACGTGGTAAAACTTTGAGTAGTGTGCAGTGGGCAGACTTTTTTGAGGCTCAACAAGGTAATGCCAGCATAGATTTTGTGATTGGTGGTGCTGCAGGTGTAGCCGATGAAGTGCGCCAACAAGCGCAAGCCATATGGAGCTTGTCTGCCCTGACTTTGCCCCACCAGTTGGCGCGTGTTTTGGTGGTAGAACAGCTTTACCGTGCTTTTTCTATCCTTCAAGGACACCCTTATCATAAAGTATGAATAATTTTCGCCTTTTTCCTTTTTTTATACTGCTTATGTTGCTCAACATCAACGCATATGCCGCGCGTGATGTGCAAGCGGAGCTGAAAAACATACAACAACAACGGCACATGGTGGCAAAGGTAAAACAACAACTTGCGACTGAATTGGGGCAAGTGGGCAAAACCTTACAAATCTTGGACATCAACTTGTTGTCTGCCCGCAAAGCGTATCGTAATGTGAAAACACAGATTACTGCGGTGGACAAAAAGCTTGCGGTTTTCAAGCGCGAAAAGAAGAAAATACGCCAAAAAATGCACAAGCTTTATGCACAAATGAGCAAAGAAGCTGCTGTTGCTTATCAACATACAGGTAGTCGTTCGGTGTGGGTGGATGTGCTCAATGGCACTTCAATGACTGAAATACCGCACCGACAATATTTATTGAAGCAAGTGATGTTATCCCAAGAAAAAGATAGGGAAACATGGCGCAAAGCCATGCAGAAACTTGCTGATATTGAGAGAAAAGAACAAAAAAATAAAGATAAGTTGTTGGGTTTACAAAACGAGCGCAAAGCAGCCGAAGATGTGTTGTTGGCTCAAATCAAGGCCAAACGTGAAGCGGCAAAACAACTGCAAGCGGACATCCAGCAACAGCAATCCCAAGAAAAACGTTTGCGCCAACAAGAACAAGCCTTACATCGTTTGTTGCAGGGCTTGGGTGAATCGTTGTTGGAAAGTGACAAAAAAGAACAGCTTACCTCCATCCGCAAACGTAAAGGTAAGTTGGCATGGCCATTAAAAGGGCGGGTGATTGTCGGTTTTGGCAAAACCACTGCCGCAGGCACCAAACTTGCAGGAGTACACCTTTCACCTGCCAAACGCAGCGAAGAAGGTAAGTTGGTACGTGCTTTTGAACAGGGGCAAGTACGTTATGCCGATTGGTTTGGTGGTTATGGTTTGATGATGATTGTTGATTATGGGCATGGGATTATGGCAGTGTATGCCCATAATGATATCTTGCATAAACAACTCGGTGATTGGGTTGAGCAAGGCGAAATATTGGCAGAAGCTGGTAGTACGGGTTGGATTGAAGATGTGCGTTTGTACTTTGAAATCAGGGACAAAGGTAAACCCGTCAACCCATCGCGCTGGTGTAAAAAATAAAACTGTTGGATGAAAGAATGAGGCTATTATGAAACTTCTACATACACGTATGATTATTGCACTGGGCACATCGCTGGTCTTGCTGATGGCATGGATTGCTTGGCAACCTTCTACTGCGATCAACGCCGCGCACGCCGCGACGGATTATGCGCAAATGAAGAAGTTTTCCGATGTGATGAACGCGGTACGTCGTTATTATGTTGAAGAAGTGACGGATGAAGAGCTGTTTGAAGGTGCGCTTAAAGGTATGTTGTCCAATTTAGACCCACACTCTACCTATATGAACACGGAAATGTTCACCAAAATGATGGAAGATACCAGTGGCGAGTTTGGTGGTTTGGGCATTGAGATTTCATCTGCGGATGGTGGCATTTTGATTGTAACGCCGATTGAAGATACGCCAGCTTATAGGGCTGGAGTGAAGGCTGGTGATTTGATTGTACGCATTGGTGATGTGTTAGCGCGTGACATTAGTTTACCTGAATCGGTGAAAATGATGCGTGGTAAACCTGGTACAGACATCACCTTAACCATCTTTCGTGCCGATGAAATGCGCACCTTTGATGTGGAGATTACACGGGACAATATCCGCGTAGCCTCGGTAAAAAGTGATATTCTTGCGCCTGGTTATGCTTATTTGCGTGTTACCCAGTTCCAAGAAAAAACGGTTGAACAGTTGGAGAAACACATCCAAGACATTCGTAACCAGTCGGATGGTCAAATTTGGGGTGCAGTGCTCGACTTACGCAATAATCCAGGCGGTTTGTTGGATCAAGCGGTGGAAATGAGTGACTTATTTCTTGAAAGCGGCGGTATTGTAAGCACCAAGTCGCGCGTGGGTAACAATATGAATTTCAAAGCTGGAAAGGGCGACGCGCTTGATGGTGCGCCTTTGATTGTCTTGATTAATGGTGGTTCGGCTTCGGCTTCTGAAATCGTGGCAGGTGCTTTGCAAGATAATCACCGTGCGGTATTGATGGGTACACGCAGCTTTGGTAAAGGCTCTGTGCAGCGCATCATTCCTTTATCGGACAACTCTGCGTTCAAACTCACAACTTCGCTTTATTACACGCCAAGTGGTCGCTCCATCCAAGCTACAGGCATAGATCCTGATGTGGAAGTCAAAGCGGTACGCCTGAAAGTCGCCGCTGATGATGTGAAGCGCCCTGAAGGCATCTCTGAACGTAATATGAAAGGGCATTTATCGAATGGTAATGGTAAATCTACGACCAAAAAAGAAGATGAAAGTTTGTCTGGGCAACCTAGTGATAAAATGGTGGAGCGTTTAACCAAAGATGTGCAGCTACAACGCGCCTTGGACTTATTACAAGGTTTGCATGTGTTGGGTAAAATGTCGTAAGGACGCTATTTCTTCATGACCTTGACTGAACAAACACACTGTTGAAGAAGCTTAAGAAAGTCGTCATGCCAGCATGGCTCAAGTTGCTGTTGGCTTGTTTGTTCAGCTTATTGCTCGTGTTGGTGGGCTTGGCAACTATGGATGTCCCGAATAGCGGGCATCAAGCACGGCTGAGCGATGCGCCTAGCGAGTTTTTACCCACAGATCAGGCATCTTTGAGTCAGGTTATTCGTCCTTTATTACCTCAAGAAGCGTTCATTTATGAAGATGCGCTGCCTGACCCCGTACCTGAACCCATACCTGAACATTTACCAGTGACCCTATCTGAACTTTCCCCAGAACCTAAAAACAAACAGGCACAGCAAGCCAACTTAAATGATGTAGGGCAATTATCCTTGGTCATTGATGATGTGGGTTATAACTTAAATGCTTTGCAACGTTTGTTAGCCTTACCTTATACGATTACAGTTGCTATCTTACCCGATGCACCGCATGCGCAAGAAGCTGCACGCATGGCGCATCAACATGGGGTGACTGTGATGTTGCATATGCCTATGCAGACCAGCAATCCGAAATATCAACAAAATATGGAACGTTTCTACTTGCACCAAGGTTTATCCAAGACCGAGTTCACTCAAGTCTTTGAAGATGCACTGGCTAAAATACCTTATGTGCAAGGTATCAATAACCACATGGGTTCATTGCTGACATCCGATGCCAAAGCCATGTCTTGGCTGATGGAGTTGTGTGAAAAACATGATCTTTTTTTCCTTGATTCGCGCACATCATCAGTATCTGTTGCCGCAGAAAAAGCCAGAGAGCAAGGTTTAGCTTGGAATAAGCGGAATGTGTTTTTAGACCACAAAACAGACACTGCTTCTTTACAACATGCTTGGAATGCCAGCCTTGATTGTGTGCAGCAAAAAAAGCAGTGCGTGATGATTGGACATCCACATGCTGAAACGGTTGCATTTCTTGAGCGCCAGCAACATCAACTGCTGCCTACTTTCTTGGTGTCTATCACCGCAGTATTGAAAGGTAAAAAGTGAGCAAGAAACTCGCAGTATTCATCATCCATGGCATGGGTTCGCCCAAGGCTGACTTTGCGGACGCGATGGTGGATGAATTATCAACACGTATTGGTGATTTGGGTAAAGATGCGGCACAAATCGTTTGGCAACCCATCTATTGGGCGGATGTGTTGGAGCAGCGTGAGTTGAGCTACTTTAAACACAGCCAAGCGCAACATGACTTGCATTTTCCGGCGTTGCGTCAGTTTATACTCACTGCTTTTGGTGATGCCAGTGCTTATAGGCAAGTGTCAGGCAATGCCCACACTGCCTATGCAGATATTCATGCTAAGGTAAGCAGTGCCATTGCAACTGTATATGCAGATGATTTGGAATCACAAGATATGCCCATGTTGATTCTTGCCCATTCTTTAGGTGGGCATATTATCTCCAACTATATTTGGGATGCGCAGCAAGCTGAAAATCCAGAGTTAAGTGCCTTTGAAAACATGCAGTGCTTGGCAGGGTTGGTAACTTTTGGTTGTAATATCCCGATGTTTACCTTCGCGCACCAAGATGTTCAGCCGATTACTTTTCCACCTAGCAACTTAGCAGGCAACCTCAAAGCTAAAGCCCAATGGCTCAACTATTATGATGCCGATGATGTGTTGGCATACCCACTAAAAACCATCAATGACAAATACGATCAGGTGGTGGATGCGGATATTGCTATCCAAGTAGGCGGTGTCTTTTCTTCGTGGAACCCGCTTTCACATGACCACTACTGGACAGACAACGATTTCACCAAACCCGTGGCTCAGTTTATCAGCCGTTTCTTGTAATACTTACAGCACTAGATAATCATTTTAAACGCACCTTTTTGACATGCCACACTGCCTACGTCACGCTGGCGAGCAGATGATGGAGGGGTGATGCGTCTTTTAGTGAATATGATAGGTCTGGTATCTTGGCTGATGTTGCTGCCTTTTGCCCAAGCAGCAAACACTGCGCAAATGCTCTTTGATAAGTATCAAAACAGCGTACTCCAAGTGGTGGTGATTGATGTTGAATCAGGCGAAAAGTCGTCTATTGGTTCGGGTTTTTTGGTGCAACAAGGTGATGTTGTGGTTTCCAATTACCATGTGGTTGCCAGTATCATTGAAGAGCCTGATCGTTACCGACTTGAATATGTGACCGAGCAAGGGGATACAGGTCAGCTGACTTTGCTTGATATTGATATCATCAATGATCTTGCTATTTTACAGCATGGAAAAAGCATTCAACATGAACACGCTTTTGTGCTGGCGCAGCAGCGTATTAGCAAAGGTGCAGACATTTTTTCCATTGGTAATCCACATGACTTAGGCATGAGCATTATCACAGGCACGTATAATGGTCAGCCTGAACATGCTTTGTATCAACGCATTCTATTTTCGGGCTCTTTAAACCCTGGTATGAGTGGTGGGCCAGCGTTGAATCACTTGGGTGAGGTGATTGGGGTGAATGTGTCTACTGGGGGTAGTGGTATCGGTTTTTTGGTGCCTGCGTCATATTTAGTAGCACTTTTACAAAGGGTAGAACAGGCCAACCAGCAAGCAATCAATTTTGCAGAACGTATTGAGAGTCAATTATTTAAGCATCAGCAAATGTATATCGGAGACTTGCTGGCGCAACCTTGGCAAAGTAAGTCGCTGACCCAACAGCTGGAGACGCCTGAACGCATTGCCAAGTTCATCCAATGTTGGGGTAAGTCGGCTACGGGTGATGATGAAGATTATAACAGCGTAGAACGCACTTGCGCTGGGCAAAAATCTATTTATTTAGGTGGTGACTTACGCACAGGTCATCTCGAATACCATATCCACTTATTTAAAAATAGGCAGTTAAGTACGCTGCGTTTTTACAATATGTATGAGCGTAGCTTTAGCAACCACTACTCTGGATTTTCTGCTGCTGCTGAGGATCAGTTGAGTGAGCGCAGTTGTAATAGTGATTTGGTGCAGCTTGGAGAACATGTTTGGAAGGTTAACTTTTGTAGTCGGCGCTACCTTCAATATCCCTCCTTATATGATGTCGCAGTGAATATGGCTGCCACAGGTCAAGCGGATCAAGGGGTGATTGCCAATCTGAGAATTTCTGGCTGTGGTCAAGAAGAAGGGCTGCAGCTTGCCAAGAAGTTCATGGAGTCTATCACATGGAAGCCATAATCTTAGAAATACGTTATAAACATCAGCAGCAAGCCATTTATATGCGCCCACAAGGTTCATCTATCAGCATGGGGCGAGGTTTTGCCAATACAATCATCCTTGATGACCCATTTGTTTCAGCACACCATGCCCAACTTGAACTTGATGCAGCTGGACAGTGGCAATTAACGGATCAGCACAGCGATAACGGCACGCTCTATCAAGGTAGTAAGATTGAGCAGACAAAAGACATCCATCTTGGCGAGAGTTTTACAATGGGTGATACCACGCTAAGGCTTATTGCCGCGACAACGGCTGTAGCTGCAACCCATATACGTCAAGATGTGCAAGGTTATGTTGCGATGTTAAGCCAAGCGCGTTGGTCATGGCTGCTGACCATCGTATTGACGGCTGCTTGGCTGCTTTTGTCGGACATACGTAGCAGCGACCACTTTGATGCCCAGTCCGTAGCGATGGCAGGTGCTGTAATGTTGTTTACTTTTTGTCTGTGGGCTGGATTTTGGGCATGGATTGGCAAGACATTGAAGAAAAGAACTGCCTTTCATTTGCAGCTGAGTGTGATGGTTCTCTTTAGCTTATTGCTGGAGTTGTTGGATGTAGTAATCAGCTATGTGGAGTATATGTTGAGCAGTCAGCTGGTGGCGCAAATACTGAGCTATACGCTGAATGTGGCATTGTCTGCATTGTTATTGTATGTGTGTTTATGGATTGCGACGCATAGGAGTAAGTTGTTTAAAATGGTATTTTCGCTGACGCTTAGCATAGGTTTAGGGGTGTTTATGCTCTCTGCGCAGTGGATGGTAGAGGGTTATATGGGCGGAAACAGGGATGTGTCCACAGTCTTAAAACCACCCTATGCCATGACTTTACCCGCAGTGAGCATGGAGCAATATTTCACCCGTAATGCCCAGCTGTTAGGCGATATAGCGCTTGAATAGGTGAATTTAGCCCCAAAAGTTGGCTATTTGATAATTTTCGACTATTGTGGCGGGTGAGTAGGCTCATTTTTTGAGCAACACATTGAAGGGGATAACTGTTCGTGAAAAGCGCATTTTGGAAGAAGGATTGGTTTTTAGGTTTGGCGGTGACATTGTTTTTCTTGGCAATGGGCAGTTCATCCATGATTCGCAGCCTTGAGTTTGCGACTTATGATGCAGGTGTTGCAGCTAGTGCTGTGCCTGCAGATGATCGTATTGTTATCCTTGATATTGATGATGAATCTATTGAGCTGATAGGGCGTTGGCCGTGGCCGCGCACCATTATGGCAGACATGATTGATACCCTGAATGAAGCAGGCGCGCGCATCATTGGTGTAGATGTCTTTTTCAGTGAGAAACAAGCTTATAATACGGATAATGCAGCGCTTAAGCTGGCTTCTTTGTTGCAAGAACAAGGCGATGAATTGCTGGCAGAAGCTGAAGTGTATGCTGATGAAGGTAATCAAGAAGCCGCAGATCAGACATTTGATGAAGCAGATGCGAAGTTCGCCGAAGCAGAGGCTATTATTGCTGAAGCAGAAGCGAACAATGGTGATGCGCGTTTGGTCAACGCTTCATTTCAAGCAGGCAATGTGTTTATGCCTATGTTTTATGAGGCTGGAGAGCCATTTGGTCGCCCAGATGAAGACTTGCCTGATTATGTAAGGCGTATGGGTATTGAAAACATTGGTGATGTGGTTGAAAACTCTCCGCCTATTAGTGCCATCAAGTTGTCTTATCCTTTTGCCGAGCTCTCGCAAGTTGCGGCGGGTTTGGGTTATTTGAATGTGTCGCCAAGTGTAGATGGAGTGCTGCGCTCAGAGCCTTTGATTGTCGAGTATTACGGTCAGTTCTTTCCTTCTTTATCTTTGGCTATGGTCGCCCATGATTTGAACCTGACTATGGATGATGTGCGTATTAACATTGGTTCAAGTGTGGAACTTGGTGCTTTAACCATTGAAACTGATTCCGCTATGCAAGTGTCCCCTTCTTTTTATGCTGGTGATAGTGATGGCGAGCATCATGCTTTCCAACATTTCCCTTTTTATGATGTGCGCAATGGTAAAATACCCTTAGAACTACTCAAAGATAAAATTGTTTTGATTGGAGTGACGGGTACAGGAATTGGCAGCACTTATGTAACACCTATCGCAACGGATTTAAATGGTGTGGAATATCATGCCCATGTGATTCAAAGTTTATTGCATGATGGGTTCATCCAAACACCCGAGTGGGCAGGCATGGCTGAACTGGCTTTGTTGTTGTTTGCAGGGTTTTACTTGATTGTATTGTTGCCACGCCTAAGTGCCATGGTGGGCACGGTTGCTTCGTTGTCCTTATTCTTAATCATCGCAGGTATGGACTTTGTGTTGCTTACTGAAAGTGGTTTGTGGGTGCAAACCATGACTGCGGCAGGTTTGTTGCTGGTAGGGCATGTGCTGCTGACTACCAAACGTTTCTTTGCCAGCGAAGATGATAGAGAAAAAATCACTTCTGAGTCTGCTGAAACCAATAAAATGTTGGCATTATCCTTCCAAAGCCAAGGCATGTTGGATATGTCCTTTGATAAGTTCAGGAAATGCCCACCAACGGATGATATTTTAAGTGGTTTGTACACCTTAGCTTTGGACTTTGAGCGTAAACGTCAGTTCAATAAAGCTACCGCAGTGTATGAATACATTTTAGAGGCCAATGCTTCCTTTAAAGATGTGCAACAGCGCATGGATAGAACTAAAGATGCTGGTGAGTCTATGATTTTTGGTGCTGCAGGTGTAGGCACTATGGGTACGTTGATGATTACAGGTGGGGCAAAACCTACGCTGGGTCGTTATGAAATCATTAAAGAGCTGGGTAAGGGCGCGATGGGTACGGTATATTTGGGTAAAGACCCGAAAATCAACCGTGATGTTGCGATTAAAACCATGGCGTTGTCGCAAGAGTTTGAAGGTGATGAGCTGCAAGATGTGAAAGAGCGTTTCTTCCGTGAAGCTGAAACGGCAGGTATGTTGAATCACCCTAATATTGTGACCATGTATGATGCGGGCGAAGAGCATGACCTAGCCTTTATTGCCATGGAATTTTTAGATGGAACTGACCTTTCACCTTACACCAAAAAAGGCAAGTTGTTGCCGCAAATGGCAACCATGAAAATTGTAGGTAAAGTGGCAGAAGCCTTGCATTATGCAAGCTCGCAGCGGGTGGTGCATAGGGATATTAAGCCTGCTAACATCATGTTGCTTAAAGACAAAAGCGTGAAGGTTACTGACTTTGGTATTGCGCGGATTACGGCTTCAAGCAAGACCAAAACAGGCGTAGTCTTGGGTACGCCATCATATATGTCGCCAGAACAATTGGCGGGTAAACATGTGGATGGGCGTTCGGACATTTTCTCTTTAGGTGTGATGTTGTATGAAATGTTGACTGGCGTTCGTCCTTTTAAAGGCGACTCTATGGCAACATTATTGTTTCAAATTGCCAACGAACCACACCCAGATATTCGTGAGTTTGACCCCAACTTGCCTGAAAATGTAAGTAAACTCATTAATATGATGTTGGTCAAAGATGCAGACAAACGTATCCCCAATGGTGGCGCGGTGATTCGCGGCATTATTACGTGTTTAAAAACCATGGCTGTAAAAGGAAAGTAAAGTATGAGTGCACTTGAAATGATTGCTGTCACGGATGTTGGAGTAAAGCGAAGCCACAATGAAGATTGTGTGGGTATTGACTTGGCGAGTGGTATAGCGGTGCTGGCAGATGGTATGGGCGGGCATAATGCAGGTGAAGTGGCAAGTGCCATGGCAGTGGATTTGATTAAACGTTTACTCAAAGATGGTTTAACCCGTTTCCCGCAAGGTGAACTGGATGAAGAAACAGGTTTTTCACGGGAAGCAGTGTTGGCGCGTGATTCAGCTGTGCTTGCCAACAACACCATTATCGAAACAGCGCAAAGTAAACCTGAATGTGCGGGTATGGGTACAACTGTGGTTGTAGCCGTCTTTTTTGGCGATCGCATTGCGGTGTCGCATGTGGGTGATTCGCGTATGTATTTATTGCGCAAGGAAGTGTTGTCGCATGTCACTGAAGATCACTCTTTGATTCAGGAACAGGTGCGCCGTGGTTTGTTGACGGCTGAAGATGCGCGTAACTCGGCGATTAAAAACTTGGTGACCCGCGCTTTGGGTGTGGAAATGGATGTCGAAGCCGATGTGGTTGAAGACATAACACTGGTGGGCGATACGTATATGATGTGTTCGGATGGCTTGACTGACGTGGTGCCTGATGAAGCGATTCGTTTAACGATGTTAGAGCATAGTAATAACCTTGAAAAAGCAGCACAATGTTTGATTGATTTAGCCAATGATGCAGGTGGGCCTGATAATATTTCAGTGATCATTATGCGGGTAAAAAACGAATTTACGCGTAAGAAAGGTTTCTTGACGCGTTTGTTTGGAGGAAAGTAAGATGAGCAAGCTTGTATTGAAGTTCAAAGATACAGTGATTTCTGAAATTGAGTTGAGTCAAGAAGAAACCTCTATTGGACGCAAGGCTGAAAACACCGTTCATATTGACAACCTGGCAGTCAGCGGTCGCCATGCGCGCATTTTGAAAATTGGTAACAAGGTGATTCTTGAAGATTTAGGCAGCACCAACGGCACCTTGGTCAACAACAAAGAAGTGACCAAACATATCATGAAACATGGCGATATTGTCTCCGTGGGAAAACATACTTTGACGTTTGTTTCTTTAGAAAATGGAAAAATGCCAGCTGTTGAAGAAGATGATATGGATAAAACCATGATTATTAGCTCTGCGGCACGAGAAGCTTTGGTTTCCAAAGGTCCGGCATCGGCATCTAGCGCTATGCTTTTGGGTACGATTCAATTTGTTTCAGGTCCAATGGTGGGCAAAAGCTTTGATCTAACTGCTTCTTTGACCAGTATGGGCAAAGGTGATAATTGTAAAATTAAAGTCAAAGGTTTGATGGTAGGCAAACAAGCAGCCGTCATTACACGTCGCCCTACAGGTTATCACATTGCCTACCTTGAAGGTATGAGTAAACCTAAAGTAAACGGAAAATCGGTTGCTGACACACCGAGAACGTTGAAAGATGGTGATATGATTGAGCTTGGTGATGTAAAAATGGAGTTTTACATTAAAAAGTAGGCTTTTTTTGATATATCAAGGCGGTACAGCTATATTTTATAGGTCTCAGCAATGTGGATTTTTACAAGTATACTTTGATATAGGGCGAGCTTTGTGGAGAGAAAGGGTCTGAACTTGGCTATTTTTACTTTGCTAAAAGCGGATACTTTCATTTTCCGCCTCCAACTTACTGATTCTTGTTGACAGTGTTGGCATTGGCTTATAGCAATCGCCTATCGATATTTTATGATGCGGCTGAATGCCTGCGTTATCCTTTTATACTCACTTTTAAATTAATGAACATTTGTATTGCCCCCGTGAACTAAGCATGGCGTTGATGGTTGAGCAATATAATATGGAGCTTTTTGTATGTCTGCTGAAGAAACTATAGAACAACCTAGTGTGGAAACGCCTGTTGAAGCGAAAGCTTCTGAAACAGTTGAGAAAAAGAAAGCAGTGCGCAAACCGCGGGCACGCAAGAAAAAAGTAGCAGTAGAAAAAGCTGTGGTTGAGCCCGAACAAACAGCCAATAAAGACAGCAATGAAGCAGCGCCTCAGCAAGTGACCAGCAAAGAAAGCAATGATACTGCGCCTAAAAAATCAAGCAAAAAAGACAGTGATAAAGCTGCACTTCAAGATGAAAGTAAGAAAGACGCTAATCAAGTAGCGCCTCAACCAGCAACCAACAAAGATGCTAATCAAGTAGCGTCTCAGCCAACAGCCAACAAAGATAGCGATGAAGCTGCAGCAGATCAGAGTGCTGAAAGCAATAAACCGCAGCGTCAACAAAAGCAACGTCATAAACGTAGTGAGCATAAAAACAACCGTCGTCGCAAAGAGCAAGAGTCGGAAGAGCCTGTATCTAATGAGCTTGAGGGCATCACTTTACATTTGCGCGAGATTTCAGCCATGTCACCTTCTCAGCTGTTGGAAAAAGCAGATGAGTTAGGCATTGAGAATGTGGCAGGCAAACGTAAACAAGCGCAAGTTTCGGCGATTCTGAAGGAACATAGTCTGCGTGGAGGCACGGTAATCAGCGAAGGGGTGTTAGAATTATTGCCTGATGGTTATGGTTTTTTGCGTTCTGCGGATGCCAACTACTTGACGGGGGATGATGATATTTATGTGTCGAATCAACAAATTCGCCGTGGTTTCTTGCGTAAGGGAGACATGATTTCAGGTGAAGTGCGTGCGCCGCGTAGCCGAGAAAAGTATTTTGCTTTAAAGAATGTCCTTGCTATCAACGATGAGTCCCCAGACCTTGCGCGAACCAAGGTGTTGTTTGACAACTTAACACCACTTTATCCTGATGAGCGTATTAAGCTTGAGATTGAAGATCCTACAGGTAAAGACGTGACAGGTCGGGTGATTGATTTGGCATCACCGATTGGTAAAGGGCAGCGTGGTTTGTTGGTTGCGCCACCGCGCACGGGTAAAACGGTGATGATGCAATCCATTGCCCATGCCATTGAACAAAATCACCCTGAAATTCATTTGATGGTATTATTGATTGATGAGCGTCCTGAAGAAGTGACGGATATGAAACGCTCGGTGAAAGGGGAAGTGGTATCTTCGACTTTTGATGAGCCGCCACAGCGCCATGTCCAAGTTGCTGAAATGATGATTGAACGTGCCAAACGTATGGTCGAACATGGCCGTGATGTGGTGATTTTATTGGATTCGATCACCCGTTTGGCAAGAGCCTATAACATCGTGTCACCATCTTCGGGCAAAGTATTGTCAGGTGGTGTGGATGCCAATGCCTTGTACAAACCTAAGCGTTTCTTTGGTGCAGCGCGAAATATTGAAGGTGGTGGTTCATTAACCATCATTGCGACTGCGCTTGTAGATACGGGTAGCCGCATGGATGAAGTGATTTTTGAAGAATTTAAAGGTACGGGTAATATGGAGATTCATTTGAATCGCCAGCTTGTCTCAAAACGTACTTTCCCTGCGGTTGATATTGCAGCCAGTGGTACGCGTAAAGAAGAATTATTGATTGATGCCGCAACCTTATCCAAGGCTTGGGTACTTCGCCGCATTATGTCACCCATGGATACGGTGGGGGCGATGGAATTTTTGTTGGATAAGATGAAAGCCACCAAAAATAATGATGAATTCTTTGAAATGATGAACAAATAAGGTGATTGACTTGCTATCATGCTCTATCAAGTTATCATGCCCACGTTTTTGTGTCTAAGGGAGTTTGTATGAGTGGTTCAACGCGTTGTTTAATCGCGGGCAACTGGAAAATGAATGGTATGTTGCAAGAGAGCTTGTCTTTTGTGAATGATATGCGTGAAAACCCAGCGCCTGAAGCGGTTGAAGTTGCTTTGATGCCGCCTTATACCTTATTGCACGCCTTATCTAAGCCCTTTGAAGATAAAGGCATTCGCATTGGCTCACAAAGTATGTACTTTGAAACCAGCGGTGCTTTCACAGGCTCTATTTCACCCTTGATGTTGCGTGATGCAGGTTGTCATTATGTGATTCTAGGGCATTCTGAGCGCCGTGATATTATGGGTGAAGGCAATGTGATTTTACGCAAAAAATTGGATGCCGCTTGGCATGCAGGTTTGGAGCCGATGTTTTGCATTGGTGAACACCTAGAAGAGCGCGAAGCAGGCACGACCAATGACGTGCTCAAAGAACAACTTTCTGTGCTTGAAGGCACAGATGTGAACGCCCCACTTACCGTGGCTTATGAGCCTGTTTGGGCGATTGGTACAGGTAAAACAGCAACACCAGAGCAAGTCTCTGCAACCCACGCTTTTGTACATCAAGAGTTGGCACGTTTAGGTCGTCAATGTCGTGTATTGTATGGTGGCAGCGTGAACCCAGGCAATGCTGAAAGTTTGATGGCTTGCGAAGGTGTAGATGGCGCGTTGGTGGGTGGTGCGAGTTTAAAAGCAGATACATTTATGGAAATTATTGCCGCCGCAGCGCGTGTGGCAGCTTAGGAGTAAGTATGACAACGGTATTATTAACCATACACATTATTGTTGCACTACTATTGATTGTGGTGGTCTTGATGCAACGCGGTACAGGCGCAGATATGGGTTCATCTTTTGGTGGAGGAAGCTCGCAGACCTTGTTTGGTAGTGGCGGATCAGCCTCATTTTTGAGCAAAACAACAGGTGTATTGGCAGGCATTTTCATGATGACCAGCTTGTCACTGGCATTTTTCTCACAACAAGATGCAGGTTCAGTCTTAAACAAGGGTCTACAGCCAAGTGCTGAACAACAGCTTCCTGGTGCAGGTGATACAGGACGCGCAACACCAGCTGCTTTTGATGTTGAAAAACTGATGGACGATGCGCCTCAAGATGCGTTGCCTACCGCTGAGTAAACCTCGAATACCCTCAATGCCGGAGTGGTGAAATTGGTAGACACGCTACCTTGAGGGGGTAGTGGGGAAACCCGTGCTGGTTCGAGTCCAGTCTCCGGTACCAAATAGCATAACGAGAAAGACCAATAAGAGCCTGTAGACCTTGTGTTTGCAGGCTTTTTTTTGCTTTATTGTCTAACAATACCTTATAATAGCTGATGACATGCCGACAATGTGGCGGTATTTATGACGGTGCAAATCCACATTGAAGCCAATCAAGAAAAAGTATTTTAAAAAAAGTGAAGCTTCAGTTAAATAGTATATCGTCCCGAACGGCATACAGTTTTACTGCCTATGTATAGGGTTAAACTCTGCTTAACTTAGTGCCATTCAGGCATGACCCCATTCTTTGCTCATTTTGATTCATATGATACCATTCACTTAAGTATGAAAAGGACAAGGGATCCCGAACAATGAGTCAAGGCTTTGAAATTCAAATATTTAACCGTCATAAAAACAGAATCGACATTGAAAAAGTTTATGGTGACGGCATGGTTAAGTTTGCCTATGGCAACCCCATAGGACGGATATTAGGGTCTGTGATTGCAAGTAAGATGCTCAGTCAACTGTATGGAAAATCACAAGATAGTTTGAAGTCTGGGCAAAAAGTCGCGCCGTTTATCAAAAACTTTAATATTGCCATTGATCAATATCAAAAAGGGTCGTTCACAGAGAATCCTATTGAAACATCTTATCAATCATTTAATGAGTTTTTTATTCGCAAGTTTCAAGAAGGGCAAAGAACGTTCACCGAGAAGAATGATGAAATGGGTGCTTTTGCTGAGGCGCGATACTTTGGCCATGAAAGCATGACCGACGACCTCACTGTCCCCGTTAAGGGCTCGATGTTACGCGCTGTTGACCTTATTGGTGATGGTGAATTAGCCAAAGACTTTATCGGCGGTCCGCTGATGATCGCACGATTATGCCCTGTGGATTATCATCGCTACCACTATCCTGATCATGGCAAAACCCTTAAGGCATTTACTATTCCCGGCGATTTACATTCAGTGAACCCATTGGCCTTAAAATACAGGCAGGATATTTTTATCAACAATGAACGGCGTGTTTCGATTTTGGATACTGAGCACTTTGGCAAGCTTGCTTATATTGAAGTTGGAGCGACTTGCGTGGGTAAAATCGTACAATCCTTTGATGAATCGAAATCGTTTGAAAAAGGCGCTGAAAAAGGATATTTTCTCTTTGGCGGCAGCACGGTTGTGTTATGCGGCGAAAAAGGCAAGTGGGCTCCTTCTGAAGATATGTTAAAGAACACCAAGGCAGGTCTTGAAACGTATATTCAACTTGGCGATGTTGTCGCTCAAGCCAGCTAACTAAGATATATGGGGGTCTGGTCTATCATTGTATTAAGTTGGAAAAACTGTACGCTTAGCTCATGGTTACATCGTGAGGGGGGAAGTAAACTTGATATATGGGGGTCTGGTCTATCATTGTATTAAGTTGGAAAAACTAT
>JAUZQU010000150.1 GCA_030950835.1 Mariprofundaceae bacterium
ACCAAACCTGATGGTGCATGGGTAAGGCGTACTGCCGATTCAGTTTTGTTCACATGCTGACCACCAGCACCTGATGCCCTGTACACATCAATGCGTAAATCTTCAGTGCAGATGGTGATCTCCACCTCTTCCGCTTCGGGAAGAATAGCTACCGTACAAGCAGAAGTATGCACGCGCCCACTTGATTCGGTTTCAGGTACACGTTGCACCCGATGTGCGCCTGACTCAAACTTGAACAAGGAAAACACATCTGTACCTGTCACTTGCGCCACAATTTCTTTATAACCCCCAATGCCAATCGCGCTGCTGGTCATCATGGATACTTTAAAACCCTTACGCTCAGCATAGCGGCTATACATACGAAATAAATCCGCTGCAAAAAGAGCCGCTTCATCACCACCTGTACCCGCACGGATTTCAAGAATGACATTGCGGTCATCATTGGGGTCTTTGGGTATAAGTAAGGTGTCTAAACGTTGTTTGCTGGCTTCAAGCTCTTGTTTTAGCTCTAAAATTTCAAGTTGTGCCATTTCTTTGAGCTCAGGATCGCAGCCTTGCTCAGCCATAATATCTTGATTGTCAGTAACCTGTTGTTGCATGGATAAAAACTTCTCAGCTTCATCAGCTACAGGTTCGATAGCGGCATACTCTTTAGAAATTTGGGTGTACTTTTTGGGGTTAGAGGTGGTTTCAGGGTCTGCCATCATGACCGCTAAATCTTCTTTTTTTCTTAGAATTTCATCCAGACGCGTGTTCATCCGAATCCTTGTCTTTTTTATTTTCTTGCAGGGGTTTTGCCGCAAATAAACGACTAGCAGCACCCATCAATAAATCACCTTCAATATCATCAGGTAATGTTTTAAGTGTTTGCATGGTAGGGTGTAAGAAACGTTTCATCATCGCCCGACTTAAACGTTCAACTGCCTGTTGTTGTTCATCATTGAGACCTTTGAGGTAACGCTGTGCTTTTTTCAGCTCTTCAAGACGTGCAACCTCAACTTGTTGTTGAATACCCCGAATCAAGGGTACTGATTCTAGCGATTTTAACCACGTCAAAAAAGCAAGGGCTTCTTCTTCTAACAATACTTTAGCTTGTTCAGCTTCACGCTCACGATTTTGCTGATTACCTTGTACAACCTGCTGTAAGTCATCAATATCATAGACATAAGCACCATCAATGTCTGCAATGCGCGGGTCAATGTCACGCGGCACTGCAATATCCACCAAAAACATCGGCTGCCCTGCTCTTTTTTTCATCGCAGGCGCAATATCTTCGGGCAACAAGACATAAGTGCTTGCACCCGTACCCGAAATCACAATATCTGCCCTGTCCATATATTTGGGCAACTCATCCATGGTAAAGGCGTGACCTTCAAAGGCTAAAGCCAGCTTTCGCGCCCGCTCTAAGGTACGGTTTGCTACTAGAATTTCAGTACAGCCGTTGGCTTTCAGGTGGGTTGCGGCAAGTTCTGCCATTTCACCAGCACCAACCAACAACACTGTTTTTCCCGTCAAATCACCAAAAATACGTTTTGCCAACTCCACGGCACAAGAAGATATGTTTACTGCTTGGCGACCAATCGATGTTTCACTGCGCGCACGTTTGGCAGCAGAAAAAGTAGATTGATAAAGGCGATGTAAGATGTGTCCTGCTGTTTTTGCCTCTAAAGCCAACTCATAGGATGCTTTTACTTGCCCTAAAATTTGTGGCTCACCCAAGACCAAAGAATCCAAGCCAGAGGCGACTGAAAATAAATGGCGAATGGCAGCATCTGTAGTGTGGGCGTATAAATGTTCGATGATTTCGGATAAAGGTAAGTCCGCTTTATGGGCAAACCATTCATGAGCAACTGCAATCGCCGCATCAGGATCATGGGTGACCAAGGTCATCTCAACACGGTTGCAAGTGGACAATAATGCCACTTCACGCACTGCTTCATGGTTTATTTTTTGTTGTAAGATAGCTTGAATATCTGCTTCTGGCACGGCCAAACGTTCGCGCAGTTCCACAGGCGCAGTCTTATAATTCAAGCCAACATGACAAATTCTCATGGCGCAAACCTAAACATTCGTTGCAGACTGTCCATCTTCGGTCAAGGTTAAAGTGATGCTCTGCTGCTGTGTTGAGGCAACATCCCGCTGCTTGGCAAATAAGTCCAACCTGCCTTTTTCGTCCAAACAAGCAAAAAGTTCGATGTAAGTGCTTGGTATCACGGTTAAAAGGTGGGAAATATCAACTTCGGGCGAGAAATAATACAAACCTACACATACAATACCTTTGTCTTGCCATGTCTGTATGATTATTTCTGCTTTTTGTGCGCTAGAACATAGCGGGCTATGTTGAATCACTGCATTGTTCGCTACATCAATACCCAACAAACCACACTGATGTGGCTGGGATTGCCAAAGAAGTGCGTGATGAAGTATAAACTGAAAGGCAGAACGCGCGATAGAGAGAGAGGTGCTGGCACAAATAACATTCATAGGGGCGAAACATGCATCTTTTTCAACAACATGCCAAACCAATCATCATTTATCGTCCAGGTGAGTCATTATGCCACACTTAAGCTTGACTAACGTAGCCCATTTGTTTAGCAACCGCAACCATCATCAGAAAGAGGAGTTTGCGTACGTGAGTCATTTTTCAATCATGCTGGTTCCCGATGTGGGCAAAACCAAGAGTTATAGGGTTAGCAGAAAAACTTTAAGAACTATGGCAGCATCAGTTATTTTGTCTGTTTTCGTCATACTTTTAGGTGTTTACAGCCTTTACTCAAGCTACACTATTCGTGATGAGCTGAATTTGTCGCGCGATATCATTTTTGACGAGCGCCTAGCTTTTGAAACAGAAAAGGCAGCATTTCAAGCCAAATTTAAAGCGGAAGAAGATAAAATGAACGTTTATGCACGTTCACTTGGGCAAATGCAGGCGCGTTTGTCTCGCCTTGATGCGCTAGGCAAACGTTTGGTGCAAGCTTCTTCATTGAGCCAAGCTGAATTTGATTTTAACGTTAAACCTGCATTTGGTGGGCCGCGTATTCCTTTAAACAATAGCACAGCAGACATCACCCTGTTTGATCAAATCCAACACATGGACAGCCAAATGTCGGTGTTGGATACACAATTGATAGCCGTAGACTACTTATTACAAGATGAAGTCGAAGAGAAAACTGCACGTCCACATGCTTGGCCCAGTGAAGGCGGCTGGTTGAGTTCACATTATGGTGTGCGTACTGACCCTTTTACAGCTAAAAAAGCCATGCATCGTGGTATTGATATTGCCAACCGTTTTGGCTCCTCTGTTTTGGCAGGTAGTCGTGGTGTCGTGATTTATACGGGTAAACGTAAAGATTATGGTTATTTGGTAGAGATTGAACATGGCTATGGCTACCGCACCCGTTATGCACATATGTCTGCAAGCAATGTAGCTGTGGGTGATATTGTGCAAGCGAACCAAGTGATTGGTCGCGTGGGTTCATCTGGTCGTTCAACAGGCCCCCATTTGCATTACGAAGTGCGCCGTAATGGTCAAGCGCTCAATCCTGAGTCGTTTATCCCTCAAGGCTGAACATTTATTCGACCTTTCTGCAAGATTTAACATCAACATAAGATGTTAAATCTTTTAAAATAGTTTCCCAATGTTTAAATAATAGGTAGAAACCCTCTTGTTTGAGCAGCATGAGTTTCGATGTTTCAAGCACTTGAGACATCTGCTCTGCTATTTCACATGGTGTAAAAGGATCTTCTTCACCGTGCCAAATCGTCATTGGTGTGCGAATATCTTGAGCTTCAAAACCCCAGTCCATCACAAACAACTCCAATTCTTGCGCCACTTTCTTGCTTCCCTGCAAACTTCCTTGTACAAAAGCGGCTTTTAATTGCTGCCCATGTTCTTGAATTTGCTCTTTATCTTTCGGACATAAATAAGGATCAATAGTACGCCAAAACTTCTCCACATCCATGGCATACAAGCGATGTGACAAACGAACCATCTGCAGCATCAACTGCGGTGAAATCAATACCATTTGCATCAACACACGATAAAAAGGGATGCGCGAAAAATGTTCAGTCGTAGCTTTGTTTGGTCTTAAGCCTGGCGAAGAAACCAAACTTAGATGGCTTATCCTATCGGGCATTTGGTGACAACAAGCTAGCCCATAAGGCCCTCCTGATGAATAAGCAATAATCGCGCACTGTTTGATATTCAAATGTTCCAGAAACTGTTGCACATCTTGTGTCCAGCTGATTGCAGTCCGTTTTAAGCTCTGATCCGATTCGCCATAACCTGGTCGGCTGATGGCAAGCAAACGTATGCCATACTGCTGACACAAAGCATCACCATGTGCACATTCCAACTCCCCACCTGTTGTGCTATGAAAGTACAATACGGGATAACCTTGTTTATCACCATACTCCCGATACGCCAAGTAACGCCCATCATACAACCTTACTTTAGAAGAAGAACCTTGTTCAATGGTCTTTAAATCTTGGTATTTCACCCCATCCTCAACAACTTCAGGGCTGCTTAATACTTTCTTCACTAGCTCCACCTGACTAGATGTCCGGGTTTTTTTAAACACATGTTTTAACTGGGTGCGTGCCGTGTGTACACTCACGCCCAGTGATGAAGCAGCATCATTGAGATTGTGGCATTCATGGGTTAAAACATGCACCAGCTTCAACTCAGCATGTGACAAATGATAAATACCTTGCAATGTTTGCATGGCATATTCTTGTTGCTGTGAAGATGACATATAGATTGTCGCCCACTGCTGATCGGCGACTTGTGATGATGTCACCCACAATGATATTTGCTTCTTGGACGTTTCAAAAACAAAAGCATCACCCTGACTTTGGCTCTCTTCCAAAGCAAACTGTCGAATACTATGTATCAGTTGCAGATGTTGTCGTTTGGAGTTGCATTCCAAACGATTAT
>JAUZQU010000151.1 GCA_030950835.1 Mariprofundaceae bacterium
CAACTCAGCACCTGCTGCCACCGCTTCTTGTACCCAAGTATCCACACGCTGCACTTCACCAGCACGAATCAAAGGGCCTACTTGTGTAGCTTCATCTAGGGGATTGCCCACCTTTAAACTCAAAGCAGCATTGGTCATGGCTTGCGCCAGTTCTTGGGCAATGGAGCGGTGTACAAATACCCGTTGCACCGACACACAAACCTGCCCTGCATGGTAAAATGCACCTTTGACCAAGCTCGGAAGTATGGCGGCAATATCCACGTCTTTTTCAACAATCACAGGCGCAGATCCACCATGCTCTAAGGCACAACGCGTACCTGCTGCAAGCTGAGAACGCAAATACCAACCCACTTTCGCACTACCAATAAAGCTAAAAAATGCTACCCTACTATCAGTCACCATAGTTTGTGCCAAAGCAATGCTTTCAGGCATCACCATTTGACACCAAGCCTTGGCTAAACCCGCTTGATGCAACAATTTGACCAATGCCAAGCAAGATAAAGGTGTATCTTCGGCAGGTTTGATAATCACAGGGCAACCTGCCGCAACGGCTGGGGAAACTTGGTGGGCAATAAGGTTAAGCGGATGATTAAATGCACTCACCGCCACCACGACACCAATAGGCTCCAAGCTCTGCGTAATCAACCGATTCATAGATGCCGCATTGCTGCCCATGTGTACAGGTTCGGCAGTTTGGGTGCGTAAGCTGTCTATGCAAATTTGAATGGAATCCACGCAGCGGATATGTTCTATTTTACTATCGACAAGTGGTTTGCCGCCTTCTGCACATGCCGTTTGAATCAAATCATCGCCATGTTGTGTGATCAAAGCAGCAAACTTGCTCAATATTGCTATACGTTTGGGTACACTAAGCCACTTTTCTCGTTGCTGGAAGGTTGCAGTGGCGGTTGTTAGGGCTTGTTCTACTTCTGTTGCATTGCTTAGCGGTACTTCACCCAAACATACAGCATCATAAGGTGCAAAAACTTTTAAAGTGGGTGTGCTGCTCACATTGAACCTCCATGTTCATAGCTTTCCCCTTGATTACCACAAACCATGCCAAAATTTTGTTGCCGCATCACTGTAGCAGCTTAGAGCAGGGGAAATACCTGCTCTTTGTGTTACTTTCTCTGTTCTTTTAAATATTGCATACGATAAGCCCTGAAATAAGCAGCCATCGCAGTCATATCTTTAGAATTAGCATCCAACTGCTCGCCTTCCATCGGGTTAATCATGCAGAAGTTAATCATTTGATCCAGAGTCACCACATCATCAGGCATAGCTACATAATGCGGATAATTCTGACGTTTTCCCAAATTCAAATTCTCATAACCAGCATGACAAGACAAACAAGCCAAACCTGATTTGCCTAATGTTTCATCTTCCCACAATTTCTTGCCAGCAGTTGCTGCTTGTTGGAAACTTTGAAACTTATCACTTCTTATCTTTTTTTTTGCGTCACCATCAGCGTCACAAGGATTCATATGACATGGGTTTTTCATTTTCATCTGGCAAGGATTCATCTTATCCTGTTTTTCCATGGCACAAGGGTTACACGGATTCGCCTTCATGGAACAAGGATTACAAGCATTCCAAGACCCTGCTGTTGCAGTGCTTGCCAAACCTAAGGCAAGGCTGAAACCTGTGATGATCAATATATTTTTTATCATTATTTTTACTCCTCATATGTTATATCTACCCATTAGGGTAGCGATGTTTATGTAGTCGCTGATGCGGATGAAACATTACACCTCACCTTTATATCGGGCTTTCCCTTGTAGCGTAGTCTAGGTTGAGTGATGAGTGGAATAGCATCTTTTAGCTATAGTCATGCTTGTAGCTTGTAGGGCAAGGTGCGTTAAGATTTGCCTCAACATCATTCTCGTCATATATTCGCCATAAAGTTGATTGATAGTGAAAAAATTGAAACGCAAGGAGTGCAAGATGAACCATTTACAGCAAGTGATTGAAAAAGCATGGGATACGCGAGATACATGGGATATGCATACCGTTGCCACTGAAATTCGTGAAGCCGTCATTCGTGCGATTGACCTGCTTGATGAAGGCGGGGTTCGTGTTGCTGAACGTGATGAACATGGCAAGTGGAACACCAATGAATGGTTGAAAAAAGCAGTGTTATTGTTCTTTAAATTGCATGATAATGAAGTGATTCAAGGTGGTGGAACCAACTATTTTGATAAAGTGCCGCAAAAGTTTTCCAATTGGGGCGAAGAGATGTTTCGTAAGGGCGGCATGCGTGTTGTTCCACCTGCAAGTGTGCGTAAAGGTTCATATATTGCGCCTAAAGTGGTGTTGATGCCTTCGTATGTAAACATTGGCGCTTATGTGGATGAAGGCACGATGGTAGATACATGGGCAACTGTGGGTTCTTGTGCGCAAATTGGTAAAAATGTGCATTTATCAGGTGGTGTTGGCATTGGTGGCGTGCTTGAACCATTGCAAGCTACACCGACTATCATTGAAGATAACTGCTTTATTGGTGCGCGTTCTGAAGTGGTGGAAGGCGTGATTGTGCGTGAAGGCTCTGTGCTTTCTATGGGTGTATATATTGGTAAATCCACACGCATTGTCAACCGTGCTACGGGTGAGGTAAGCTATGGAGAAGTGCCTCCATATTCAGTGGTTGTGTCTGGATCTATGCCAGGCGCTTCAGGTGGACCTAACCTTTATTGCGCAGTGATTGTCAAAACTGTGGATGAAAAAACACGTTCAAAAACAGGCATTACTGAACTTCTACGCGAATAACTTGAGGGTTTAGAACAAAGTATAAGTATATGGTCAAAGCCCGTTGAATGTATGTTCAGCGGGCTTTTGTTGTTGATGTGCAGGTTTTCAAACGTCTTGCCAAATCAGCTGCTTTTGCTGGGCCATCCACCAATGCGGCGCGTATATATCCTGTGCCAGCATTGTTGCCTTGCGCATCTTCTGTAGCCAAATAACTGCCAGGAAGAATTTTTACAGCTTGCTCAACATAGGCTCTTCGCACAAATTCTTGCTCATTATCCACAGCTAACCAAACAAAAAATGAACCATGTGGAACTTCGCCACCATAGACATCGAAAAAGGCATCCAAACTATCGCGGTAAACCTGTAAATTTCGTTGCACATGTGTTTCATCCGACCAAGCCGCAGCGGCGACATGTTGCAATGGTAGTGGTGTTGCAGGGCCTGTATAACTGCGGAACTTGGCAAATAATGCAATCAAATCAGCATCACCAGCAATCAAACCTGAGCGTAAACCGGGCAGTGCGGAGCGTTTGGAGAGCGAATTCATCACCAAACAACGTTTATAATCCACATTCCCCATGGTTTGAGCGACTTCAAGCAAGCCGATAGGTTTATGGGTATAATAAATTTCCGAATAACATTCGTCCGCCAACACATAAAAATTGAACTTCTCAGCCAGTGTTAAAAGCTTGGTATAATAAGCTTCATCAGCAACCCAGCCCGTAGGATTAGAAGGCGAACATACATACACCAAAGCAGTGTTTTGCCAAACCTCATCAGCAATACCCTCAATATCAGGGGCAAAACCTGTGTCCGCAGTGCATGGCTGCAAATAAGCTTTAGCGCCAGCGGTAATCGCTGCCCCTAAATAAATTTGATACATGGGGTTGGGCATCATCACCCACGGTTTAGTGCTGCATTCGGGGTTAATCAAGGCATGTGCAGCGGCAAACAAGGCTTCGCGTGTGCCATTGGCGCTCAATACTTGGCTGTTTGCATCTATATTGCGCAAGGAAAAACGGCGTTTTAACCAGTCGGCAATCGCTTGGCGCAAAAAATCATTGCCTATGATGGTGGGATACCTAGAAAAACCTGTAAGATGTTCGGTTAATATGGGCTGCACAAAATCAGGCAAGGGTAAACGCGGCTCACCAGCCCCTGCATCAATCAATTCAAGTTTGGGGTTGGGCGTTAAACCATCAAGCAGCTTACGCACACGGGTGAATGGATATTCGCCCAATTGTTTGATGCGGTGTTGTTCGTGTTTATTCATGTGTAATCTTACCCTTTGTTTTGATGACCTTGCTCCAAGCGCTTTTGCGCCCCAAACTATCCACGACACGCAATCTAAAAGCATAGTTCTGCTTGGTTCGAAGTTTAATATGACGTTGTAAAACAAGCCGTTGCTCGCTGGATGATGATTCATAATACCTCAACCAGTCACCAACACATTTACAATCAGCCTCAATCTCTGCTCTATCTATTTGGTATAACACAGCACCACTTCCGCCTTTTATATCAAGGCTAAAGGTGATTTTCGCATCATCTTGCTGATAGGAAAGTTGGCTGATGCTGGGTAGGGGCGCACTATCATCATACACCACTAAACCCGTCTTCAAACCACAGCCTGAAACAAGCAGCAGCAGAACTAAGAAATGAAGTTTAATCTGCAAGCTTTTCTGACCAAAGTTTACACTGCAAACGCACCTGATTGGGCGCTGTACCACCAGTATGATTACGCGCAGCAACACATGTTTCCACCGATAAATCTTGCACCATATCAAGGGTCAAACGGCTATCAATCGCAGCACTTGCAGCTTCTGTCATTGCATGCAGCTCAATGCTTTCTTTGATACAAAAAGCCACTGATTTACCCACGATTTCATGGGCATCACGAAACGGCACACCCGCGCGAACCAAGGCATCTGCCAAATCAGTTGCCGTAGAAAAACCACTGCCCGCAGCTTTGTGCATGGCCTCTTTATTGGCTTTAAGACCAGGTAACATATCACCAAACACGCGCAAACAGCCTTCTAAATTGTCAAAAGCATCAAAAATAGCTTCTTTATCTTCCTGCATATCTTTGTTGTATGCCAAAGGCAGTGATTTCATGGTCATCAAAATCGACATCAATGCCCCAACAATGCGCCCAGCCTTGCCACGCACCAATTCTGGCATATCGGGGTTTTTCTTTTGTGGCATAATGGATGAACCCGTGCAAAAAGCATCGGGCAAATCAATAAAACCAAATTGCGCACTCATCCAAAGAATCAACTCTTCTGAAAAACGCGACAAATGTATCGAACAAATCGAAGCCGCAGCCAACAGCTCCATGATAAAGTCACGATCAGATACCGCATCCAAAGAATTGGCACAGGGCGCATCAAAGCCCAACAGCTGGGCGGTTTGTTCCCGATTGATGGGGAAGGTCGTACCAGCCAATGCCGCTGAACCCAGTGGGCATTGATTCATTCTGGCTTGGGCATCCATAAAACGCGCCTTATCACGCCCAAACATCTCCACATAAGCCAACAAATGATGACCAAAGGTCACTGGTTGGGCAGTTTGTAAATGGGTAAAACCAGGCATCACGGTATCGGCATGCTCTGCAGCAAGCTTGACCAATACAACTTGTAAATGTTTGATGCGAATCATTAAATCATCGGTTCGTGTGCGCAAATAAAGGCGCGTGTCCGTACCCACTTGATCATTGCGTGAACGCGCTGTGTGCAGACGTTTCCCCGCATCACCAATGATGTCCGTCAAACGCTTCTCGATGTTCATATGTACATCTTCTAAAGCAATAGAAAATTCAAATTCACCCGCTTCAATTTCAGACTCCACTTGATTTAAACCATCAAGAATCAACTTTAAATCAGCAGCACTTAAAATACCTTGCCCTTCAAGCATAGTGGCATGGGCACGAGAGCCCGCAATATCTTCAGCATACATACGCGCATCAACGTGGGTTGAAGCATTAAAAGCTTCTACAAATGCATTGGTAGGTGCATCAAAACGACCACCCCAAGGTTTATCGGACATAATTTACTCTCTCTTCTTGATTAGGCTTCGCTTGCCAGCGATGGTGCTCTGATGTTAAGGCAGTCACTTTATTTGAAGCCATGCTTTGTTGCGTTTCTATTTGGTTGAATAGCCTGATCAAGCTTCTACCCATTGCGTATGCTAAGTTCACAGGTACGGCATTACCAATTTGTTTGTATTGACTGCTCAGCGAGCCTTTAAATACCCAGCTATCAGGAAAAGTTTGGATTCGGGCATACTCACGCACAGTCAAAGGCCTGGTTTCTTCAGGGTGACAACGTTCTGTTTGTTTTTGCGCAGGGGAACACGTTAAGGTTAAACTTGGGTTATCCCATGATAATCTGCGTGCCATGCCCGTTTTTCCTCCACCCATGAAATAGCTTTTTTGCATATACTGACGCTGCAAAGCGTCGGGCAGGCTATTCCAGCATCCGCCTTGTGGAACCATAGCCAAGATGTCCTTTTTATGCTGCGGATAAGCTTGCCCTAACGATTCGGGGCAATCCGAAGCATACAGCTCACCTTTTTGTAATGCATCACGCACTGTCATTACCCTATAAAAAGGGTCTGGCCATTTAAAGTCTGTAAACTTCACTAAATCATTGCGAATACCCACCAAAAATAGGCGTTCCCTTTTTTGGGGGACTTGATAAAACATCGCCTTGAGCACCCTGGGTTCAACAAGCGTATAGCCTAAGTCGCGAATAGTATCCTTGATTGTATGCAAGGTGCGACCTTGATCATGGCTCAATAACCCACGCACATTTTCACCCAAAAAAACTTTCGGCTGTAAGGTTTTAATGGCCCGAGAAAACTCAAAAAACAAGGTGCCTCTGGTATCATCGAAGCCGCGTTTTTGTCCTGCATAGGAAAATGCTTGGCAGGGAAATCCACCCGATAAAAAATCAATGTTTTGAAATGCCGAAAAAGAAACATCTTTAATGTCACCTTCAATGACATGCCAGTCAGGGCGATTGTGGCGCAATGTGGCGCAAGCTGATTTATCCATTTCATTGAGCATCACTGCCTGAAATCCTGCTTGTGCTAAACCAATAGCCAAACCACCAGCACCTGCAAACAACTCAATAGAACTAAATTTCCTTACAGGCTTCACTTGGCTTTCTTCTTGCCATGAAGATGCCAACATAGCTTGAATTTGTGGAAACATAGTCAAGTCTTCAAGGGCAAAGCAATCATTTTCCTGAGCCTCAATGCGCCCAGATACTTTCCATTTTTTGATGGTAGCAAGCGATACAGAAAGCATGTCTGCCAATAAGGAGTCGGAAATATTTTGATTATACATCAAACTGATCAAATCCTTCATATTGATGAAATGAAAGCAAATAAAGGCTTTTCAACACATTCGGCGATAAATGTTGCAGCTCTTCAACCACCGTATTTTGTTTACTTTCTAAAGCCTCATAGGCAATCACATCATCAATAGCTACCAATAGCTGCTCACAAAGGCATTTAAAGGCATCATGTTGCCCTGTTACCAGCGTATAAAACTGATCAATTGAAATTCTTCGAATATTCTTGTGCGACACAGGTTTACCATCCAAGCTTAATGACCACTTGATATTTTGGCTATGCTTGGCAATCACTTCCACTAAAAAACACGTTGCTTCATCATCCGATAATAAGGTATGTTGCATACGCATATATGTTTTTTGTGATGACGATGAATTCATGGTGTTATGTTTATTTTTCATTTCTATATAATAATGAAGATCAGCATTGATAATATCATAACCTGCATCTGGAACACACCAGTTCGAACCGATATAACGAAAAATATTTTGATGAAAGAAACCAATATGGTTGGTATTCGATTTATCAATTTGACGAACAATTTCAGCCTCTATCACATCTTGAATATGGTTTTGATAAACTTTAGCATCAAAAGTGAGT
>JAUZQU010000152.1 GCA_030950835.1 Mariprofundaceae bacterium
ATAGACTTCTGCATGACCATTCTGTGGATATTCCTGAAATTTTTGGGCAGAAGCTGCAACTTTATATGCACTACCCAGACTCTGGAGAGAATCCAATATTTCATAGCGCTGAAGTGCAGTCATTTTATACGGTGATCGGTCGTTATTACGCTAGAAATGCGCAGCTTGCTAGGGCGCTAAAATGTTATTTTATTGTGGAAAATGCAGATCATGAAGGCCCACACCTTGAAGGGCTTGCCAAAGAGATTTTTATAGCTGAGGCAGCATATTTTTTTACTGGAGCTATGCACCAAATAAGAAAAGAGCCTGACTCCAATGAATGATTTAGAAACGCAGGCAAACCCACAGCGCAACCCACAATTATCTGCGGTGGTGGTGGTTTTGTGCAAAGGGGTGGTGGATAGAGAGCATGATTCAAAGCTATGGCAGCAGTTATTAAATTTGCAGTTGGCCGTTGCGGAGTATGTGGAAGTGTTGGGTTTAACTTTGATTCTGGATGAAGCTGAAGGGTATGCTTTTTTGCGGGCATGCGAGCAAGACGATGAGGGGGATAAAATTCCGCGCTTGATTGCTCGGAGACAGCTATCGTTTCATGTTAGCCTGTTGTTGGCATTGCTGCGTGAACGTATGGCTGAATCCGATGCTTTGGGTGGTGAGGCGCGGGTGATGGTCGCGCGGGATGAAATCGTGGAGATGATTCGTGTGTTTTTACCAGAGGGAAGTAATGAAGTTCGGCTGATTGATCAGGTGGATGGTTATATCAACCAAATGGTTAAAATGGGCTTTGCTAGGGCGCTTAAAGGCAGTGAAAAGATGTTTGAATTGCACCGGATGATTAAATCCTTTGTCGATGCGCAGTGGTTGGCGGAATTTGATCAGCGTTTGGCTGAATATCGACAGTTGTTAGAGCCAAAAGCAGGTGAGACATGAATCAAGGCTTGAGCTTAGATTTTGTCAAAGATGACGCGCTTACAGGCTTTCGCCTTAAGCGTTTAGAGGTGTTGAACTGGGGAACATTTGATCAAAAAATATGGTCATTTGAGATGCATGGTAAAAATGCCTTGCTTACGGGTGATATTGGTTCGGGAAAATCGACGTTGGTCGATGCAGTTACGACACTTTTGGTGCCTGCCCATAGGGTAGCTTACAACAAAGCGGCGGGGGCAACGGCAAAAGAGCGTGATTTGCGTTCGTATGTGCTGGGGTTTTATAAGTCGGAACAAAGTGAAGCTGTGGGTACAGCAAAGCCCGTGGCATTGCGTAAGCATGGTAGTTATAGCGTGATTTTGGGCGAGTTTTACAACGAAGGTTACGAGCAAACCGTGACTTTGGCGCAAGTATTTTGGTTTCGCCAGCCACAAGGGCAGCCCGAACGCTTTTATGCGGTAGCCGATGAAGCTTTGAGCATTCAAGAGCATTTTGGTGGTTTTGGTTCGGAGATGGCGACTTTGCGTAAACGCTTGAAAAAGCAGGATGTGCATGTGTTTGATGCTTTTCCTGCTTATGGGGCATTTTTTCGCCGTCGTTTTGGCATTGAAAATGAGCAAGCACTGGAGTTGTTTCATCAGACGGTTTCGATGAAATCCATCGGCAACTTAACGGAGTTTGTACGCGGTCATATGCTGGAGGCCTTTGATGTGCAGTCGCGCATTGATGCCTTGATTGCTCATTTTGATGATTTGGACAGGGCGCACAAAGCCGTACTTACAGCTAAAAAACAAATGCGTTTGCTCACGCCTCTGGTTGAGAAATGCCAGCAACATGCAGTGCTTGAGGCTGAAAAAACAGCTTGGGAGCAGGCAAGGCAAGCGCTTAGGGTCTATATGGCTAGCATCAAATCAACGTTGCTGGGACAGCGCATGATTAAACTTGATGCTGAGTTAGAACGCTTGCAATTGCGGGTCGCAGAGTTGCATGAGAAGGTGAAGTCAGGGTCACAACAAGAGCGTGAATTGGAACGTGCTATAGCCGATCAAGGTGGCGACCGCATTGCCTTGTTGGAACAAAAAATCGAGGAAAAAGAGCAGGAAAAGACACGTTGTTTGCAGCGTGCGCAGCGTTATGACGAGATCATTGCGCAGCTTGAATTGCCTGTGGTGAAAGATGTTGAAGCCTTTTTGCAGCAGAAAGAGAGCTGTTTGGCATTGTTGCAAAGCCTTGCGGATGAAGAAGCGCAAGCGCAAAATGATATGAATGAGCTGGGTGTGGATTTGGCAGCAGGCAAACGTGAATATGATGGTTTGCAGCTTGAATTAAAAGGCTTGAAAAGTCGTAAAAGTAATATCCATGAGCAGCAAGTTAACATTCGCCAGCGTTTATGCGCAGATATTGGTTTAGCTGAAGAAGAGATGCCTTTTGCGGGTGAATTGATTCAAGTGCGTGAAAATGAGCGTGATTGGCAGGGTGCTGCGGAGCGTTTATTGCATGGTTTTGCTTTGTCGATGTTGGTGGCGGATGAATATTATAGCAAGGTGATGGCATGGGTGAATGCGCATCATCTGCAAGGGCGTTTGGTCTTTTATCGGGTGCGTGAGCGGTTGTCTGAACAAGGGCAGCAACACAGTTCACAACATGCCACATCACTGGCAGACAAATTAGAAGTGAAGCCTGATTCTGTATTTTATACTTGGTTGCAGCAGGAGCTGATCAAACGCTTTGATTATGCTTGTTGTCATGATTTGGAAAGCTTTCGCCGAGAAACTCGGGCGATTACCATGGCTGGGCAGATCAAAGCCAAAGGTGGTCGCCATGAAAAAGACGATCGGCATCGTATTGATGATAAGCGGCACTTTGTTTTGGGTTGGAGCAATGCGGAGAAAATCGCGGCACTGGAAGTTGACGCGGAACGGCAGCAGCAGGTGTTGTCAGAGCTTGGTGAGCGCCTTGCAGCTTTACAAAAGGCATTAAAATCAAAGCAGTTGCGCTTATCATTGTTAAATCAACTCAAAGCTTACCCTGATTTCCAAGATATGAATTGGCGACCATTGGCGCAGGAAGTTGAGCAATTAAGTGCAGAAAAGATCGCTTTGGAAGCTGCATCGGATCAATTGCGTTTGCTGGCAGAGCAGCGTGATAAGGTGTTGGAACAATTGGCAAAGGATGAAGTATCGCTATTAAAACGGCGTGATGAATGCTCCAAAACTGAGCAAAAGCGTGCCGATGCTCAAAGTATGCATGCAGACTTGCAAACATTGCTGACAGAAGATGAGTCTTGGAAAAATCATCAAACAATGTTGAAGGCATTGGCTGATGAGGTGTTGGGTAAGGATGCGGGGCAGCAGGTGGAGTTTTGCGAAAGCCAAGAACAGGCGTTGCGTGGCGAATTGAACAAACGTATGCAAAGCTTAGATGGGAAATTAGCGCGTTTATATGCTCATATTATTCAAGCCATGGCGCATTTTAAAGAAATGTATCCCTTGGCAACGCAGGATATGGATGCTGACCTGCGCGCTGCACATGAGTATGAGAAGATGCTTGAAAGTTTGCATGCGGATGGGTTGCCAAATTTTGAGGCGCGTTTTAAGGAAATGCTGAATGAAAATACGATTCGTGAGATTGCTAATTTTCAAAGCCAGTTGTTGCGTGAGAGGGAAACGATTAAAGAGCGCATTGAGCGTATCAATGCATCGTTGACTCATATCGATTATGTTGAAGGGCGATACATTACTTTGTTGGCACAGCCTGCGGCAGATGCTGAAATACAAATGTTTCAGCAGGATTTGAAAGCTTGTACGGAAGGCAGTGTGACAGGGTCTGAAGATGAGCAATATTCTGAAGAGAAGTTTTTGCAGGTGCAAAAAATCATTGCTCGCTTTCGTGGTCGTGAAGGTGAGAGCGATGCGGACTTGCGTTGGCAGCGTAAGGTTTCGGATGTACGAAATTGGTTTCGCTTTGCGGCATCTGAGCGTTGGCGTGAAGATGATACAGAATATGAACATTATGCGGATTCTGGTGGTAAGTCGGGCGGTCAAAAAGAGAAGCTGGCGTATACGATTCTGGCGGCAAGCTTGGCTTACCAATTTGGCTTGGAGTGGAATGCGGTGCGTTCGCGCTCATTTCGCTTTGTGGTGATTGATGAGGCATTCGGGCGTGGTTCGGATGAATCGGCTGAGTATGGTTTGAAATTATTCGCGCAACTCAACTTGCAATTGCTGATTGTTACGCCACTGCAAAAGATTCATATCATTGAACCGCATGTACAACATGTGGGATATGTGAGTAATGAGGGTGGCATAAGCTCGAAATTGCGTAACCTAAGCATTGA
>JAUZQU010000153.1 GCA_030950835.1 Mariprofundaceae bacterium
TGCCAACTCATGATAAGAAATGCCATGAAAATACCAATAGGCAAGCTGATAATCGCCACCAAGGCACTTCGCACATGCATCAAGAAAATCAAACAAATGATGGCAACGACGATGGATTCTTCAATCAACTTCTCTTTGAGGTTGTCCACTGCGCGTTCAATCAAGTCACCCCTGTCATACACAGGTACAATCTCAACGCCTTCGGGTAAACCTGCTATAAGATCTTCTAACTTTTCACGCACACGCTCTATCGTTGCCAAAGCATTCTCACCAAAGCGCATGATCACGATACCACCAGCCACTTCGCCTTCGCCATTAAGCTCGGCTAAGCCTCGGCGCAGCGCTGGGCCAAGGTGAATATTGGCAAGCTGTTTTAAATAAATGGGGATGCCATTGTCATCCACACCTACAGGAATGGTTTCTAAATCTTGAATCGATTTGATATAACCCAAACCGCGTACCATGTATTCCGTTTCGCCCATTTCCACAAGCCGACCGCCCACATCATTGTTGGAGCGTTGGATGGCATGTTTGATTGTGGCTAGGGAAATATTATAGGCTAAAAGCGCATCAGGGTTAAGCTCAATTTGATACTGTTTGACATAACCACCGATAGATGCAACTTCCGCTACGCCTTCCACCGTTTGTAGTGGATAACGCAAATACCAATCCTGAATGGAGCGCAATTGCGCTAAATCATGGGTTCCTGTGTTATCAATCAAGGCATATTGATACACCCAGCCTACCCCCGTAGCATCAGGACCAAGCTTGGGTGAAACATTTTTGGGTAGACGGTCGGCAGCATAATTGAGATATTCAAGCACACGGGTACGCGCCCAGTACATATCTGTACCATCTTCAAAAATCACATAGACCATGGAAAAACCAAAAAAGGAATAACCACGCACCACTTTGGTGTTGGGTACAGAAAGCATGGCGGTAGTGAGTGGATAAGTGACTTGGTCTTCCACCACTTGTGGTGCTTGCCCTTCAACTTTGGTAAAAACAATGACTTGCACATCAGACAAATCAGGAATGGCATCCAAAGGCGTGGATTTCATGGCTTGAAAACCTGCGAAGCTGAGCAACAGCGCCGCAATCAACACCAGAAAACGATTTTTTATCGACGCTGCAATCAGTGAGCGAATCATTGGCTTTCCTCGCCAGACATTGTATTCATATCCATACCACCCATGCTATCCATGTCATCCATAGCCATGTCATCATCCAACATCGGCATAGCATCCATATCCATGCCTTCATGTGCTGTTGCAGGCTCTTCAGCGGAGCTTTGGATTGCCATCATTTTGGCCGTGGCTTCTTTCAGTTTGGATTCTGAATCAATGAGGAACTGACTTGAGGTTACGATTATCTCGCCAGCCTTGATGCCTTCAAGAATCTGAGCCTCTCCTTCTGAATCAACCCCAACCACAACCTTGCGCGGCTCATATTGCCCAGGGCTACGCTGTACAAACACCTGCTCTTGCTCACCTGTGCGCACAATGGCTTCAGAAGGAACAATGATGGCATCAATTTGTTTACCAGCTTTGACGACCACATTGGCAAACATCTCGGGTTTGAGCGCAAGTTTGGGGTTATCAAACTCCAAACGGATTTTCACAGTACGCGTTTTGGCTTCCAAATATGGGTAAATAAAACTAACCTTACCCACAAACGTGCGCCCAGGAATACCAGCCACCTTCATCTCCGCCGTATCACCTTCGCGCACCCATGGTAAATCATCTTCATACAGATCAACAATGACCCAAACACGCTGCAAATCAGCAATCATGTAAAGCTGACTATCGGGTGTAATGCGCTGCCCTTCACGCGCACCAATGTTCATCACAATGCCAGCAAACGGCGAATGAATATGTATGCCCTTCATAATTTTTCTACTGCGATTTAACTGCTTGATTTGATGGGCAGGCACATCCAAGAGCTGCAAACGCTCACGCGCTGAAACAAGCAGGCTTTTTGCACCATCGCGCACATCAGGAAAGGGACTATCTGCCAGTATGTCCGCATTTCTTAAGGCCAAAAGATATTCTTCTTGGGTGGCTACCAATTGCGGCGAATAAATCGACATCAACATGGTTCCTTTCTTGACTTGATCACCCGTTTTATCGATAAACATCTTCTCCACCCAACCATCATATTTGGGGTGAAGCCTTGCTACACGCTCTTCATCATAGGTCACTCTACCCACGGCGCGAATATTGCGCGATAATGTTTTCAGCTTGGCTACGGTTGTGCGCACCCCAATATTTTGCACCACAGTCGGGTTGATTTTAACCGTACCCACTGGTGCAGATGAATCACCACCATGATTTTTACCATCATCTGCATACACCGCAATATAATCCATGCCCATTTCATCTTGGGTAAATACTGGTGAGGTGATATTTGGATTCATCGGATTGCGATAAAACAACACTTTTGCCGCCTGCTCTTCTTCCACAACAGGCTGCATATCCGAAGATGGTGCAAAAGCATAACCCCCTGCTAACCCCAGCAATAACATGCTTCCTGCAAGTATTAAAGATTGTTTATTCATGTGAAAACTCCTCGGTTTGTCCCATCGTGGCATACAATATGGCAAGGCTTTGCTTGGCTTGTGCCAGCACCTTCCAATATTGTGTTTCATAATTATACAACGTGATTTGAGCGCCAATCAGATTCAAAAAGTCTACTTTATTCACCTGATATGCTGCTAACATCGATGTTACTGTCTGCTTGGCTTGCGGAATAATTGCTGTTTTGAACAACAGGCTTTGCGCTTTGGCTTGTTCATAAGCTGCCAAGGCTACTTGCACCTGCCTCACCACTTGGCTTTGCAAATCTTGATACAAAAAGTCTTGTTGCAGCAACTCGGCTCTGCGTTGTTCTTGCAGGGCATCTTGTTTATCCCCTGTGAAAAAAGGCATGGTCATCGACAAGTTAAGGCTTGCCAAGTCGGCACGTTCTACCCCTGTATCACTGTTTTTCCGCCAGCCATACTTGGCAGTGAGCGTGAAATCAGGAAAATCGGCTTTATCTGCCAACATCACGCGGCTTCTTGCTGCTTGTTGGTGTTGATATTGCTGTTTTAAACGTGGGCGCTGAACTAAAGCTTGTTGCGTCAAGGTTTGCGCATCGGCAAGCATGGGCAACGATTCATCCACCACCTCAGGTAATACTATGGGTTGCGTCATGGGTAATTGTAACAGCTGCTGTAACTGGGCTTGGTTTTGTTTTTCGCTGGCTTGTAGTTGAATTTCTACATCCAACAATTTGGACAACTCCAATTGCGCTAACAACACATCTTGCTGCAAACCCTTGCCAACTTTGTATTTGGTATGGGCAATACGAATCAACTGACGCAATAAATCTTGATTACGTTGCACCGTGGTCATGGCATGTTGGAGGTAGAGTAAGTTCCACCAACTATGGCTCACTTGGCTGATTAAGCTGAACTTCAATTCATCCACATTAGCCGATGCCGCCTGCGCTACATGTATGGCTGCATCTTCTAATAAAGCCAGTTTACCAGGAAATGGTAGTGCCTGGCTGATACCAAGCTGCACTTGGCTCATGTTTTCTTGCGATGTTGACCATGTATCTACAGGTATATTGATGGTAGATAAAGAAAACACTGGATCAGGAAGGCTGACTGCTTGCGCTGGTCGCCTTGCCCAAGCTTGCGCTGCTTGTTGTTGTGCGTGTAAGGCTGGGTTGTTTTGTTGCACCAAAGCAACTGCTTGTTGTAAGGTTAATACTGCGGCTTGCCCTGAAGTGGGTAAACACGTTGTCCATAGGCTAATAATTGCCATACATAAGGTAAAACTAAAGGAAAAGGAATACATCCCGACCTCCTGCTCAATGATTCAAAACCTCAATAGGTTTTGCACACCAAACTCCAACGAGTTTTGGTGTTAGCAGAAGGTTATGTCAAACGCGGAAACGTAAGTTAAGGTTGTAACTTAAAAGGGATGTTTGTCGTTGGGGAGAAAAATTGACATCGTAGGTCAAAGTCAAGGCTGATGCGCTGAAAAGCGCGGCATGAGGTAAAACAACACACTGATCGGCATGTGCAAATACGCTATGATCCACATGCACTTTGACGACCAAATCAGGTAAATCACAATGGCTACAAGCATGTGCGGCATGGTCATCACTATCATGTTGCATGTTTGCCATAGAAGATGAGGCCAAACAATGGGCAGCCATCTGATCGGTTGGCATAGCGTTGGCTACAGTATGCGGTGATTCGCTCTTGCTTGAAATTATATGATTTGATGGCACATGATTTGATGTGACATGGCTTGAATCCATGTTCGCCACTTTCATCACATGTCCATCTTGAGCCGATGCCAAAGGTACACAAAGCCCGACCACAAGCACTTGAAAAGCAAATACCAACATCGCACATATTGCAATGCGTTGGCGATTGAACAATGCCTTCAGCACTGGATTCAATAATGGCATCAAGTAAGACATCATAAAACGAAGTGTAGGTGAGGTCTTCGTGTTTTGTCAAGCCACATAACAAGCTGCACTTTGACCCAAGTTTTAAATCCACTACAATTTTGCCATGGATGAATTCTCTTGGATGTTGCCTTATTTGGCTTTAGGGCTGGCTGTAGGTTTTTTTGCTGGTTTGTTGGGCATAGGTGGTGGTGGCATCATGGTTCCAGTGCTGACGATGTTGTTCATCAGCCAAGCCTTTGCTGGTGAACATGTATTACACTTGGCTTTAGGCACATCCATGGCTTCCATCGTCATCACCTCTTGTTCAAGCTTATATAACCATCATCAACGCGGCGCAGTACGTTGGGACATTGTACGCATGATGGCTTTGCCTTTGGCTCTAGGCACACTCAGCCTAGCGATGTTTGCCTCCACCTTATCCTCAACATTTTTAGCCATTTTGTTCAGTGTTTTTATGACATATATCGCCATACAAATGTTTCTCGACTTCAAACCCAAAGCTTCCAGAGCGCTGCCCCAACCCCTGATATTATCTGTGGTGGGTTTTAGTGTGGGCGGTCTTTCTGCCTTGGTGGCTGTAGGTGGAGGAACGCTTAACGTACCTTTTCTCACTTGGTGTAATATCAACATCAAACATGCCATAGGTACTTCTGCTGCTTTGGGTCTACCCATCGCCTTGGCAGGCAGTATGGGTTATATGTTGAGTGGTTGGAGCGTCCAAGGTTTGCCTGCTTATAGCTTGGGTTATGTATACTTACCTGCAGTGTTGCTTATTTCTCTGGTCAGCGTTTTCACAGCACCGTTTGGTGTACGTTTCGCTCATTTTCTACCCATATCCCTGCTCAAAAAAATCTTTGCCAGCATTTTATTGCTCTTAGCAGCACAAATGTTGTATATCCTATGAACACCGCCGATAACACATCTTTACAACACTTGATTCAGCAAAGCACAGGCGCAACAAGCATGGAACGTGGGCAACGTATTCAATCTTTGTGGAGTGGTTATGGCGAGGTGGTGCGCTATCAGCTGCAAGGTTGCGCTATGCCCAGTGTCATCATCAAACATATCCAATTCCCAGAGCAACAGCAGCATCCGCGGGGTTGGAATACCGATTTAAGCCATGCTCGAAAAGTCCAATCTTATGCCGTTGAAACAGCATGGTATCAACAATACAGCGCACAGTGCTCGGCGCTTTGCCGTGTGCCTAAATGTTATGCTGCAACCCAACTTGGTGATGAACATATGCTCATTTTGGAAGACTTGGATGCAGCAGGTTTTGCCCTACGCAAAAGTACACTACAGAAAAGTACATGTAAGTTGGTATTAACGTGGTTAGCCCACTTTCATGCCCAGTTTATGAGCGTATCACCTGAGAATTTATGGCAAGAAGGCAGTTATTGGCATTTAAACACTAGACCCGATGAACTTCAAGCCATGCCAACAGGGGCTTTGCGTGATGCAGCACCTCAAATCGCCCAAGCCTTGCAACAAACACGTTTCCCCACCTTGATTCATGGTGATGCCAAGGTGGCTAACTTCTGTTTTTCAGCTGATGAACAACAAGTCGCCGCGGTAGACTTCCAATATGTTGGTGGTGGTTGCGGTATGAAAGATGTGGCTTATTTTTTAGGTAGTTGTCTGCATGATAAGCAACTACACGCATGGCAAGATGAACTCTTAGATGTCTATTTTTACCACTTAAAAAACGCCGTACCAAACCACATCAACACATTGTCCTTAGAGCAAGAGTGGCGCTATTTATACCCTATGGCATGGGCAGACTTTTACCGTTTCTTAACGGGTTGGATGCCTGAACATCAAAAAATCAATGCTTATGGACAAAAAATGAGCCAACAAGCCTTATTATCCCTAACCCAACAAGACATGCATCCCTGATACTGCGCTCAACATACGCGCCATCAAATCAAGGCATTTCCATGTCTAACATATTCATATCACTAGGCATTGTATGCTGTGGCATATCATGTTGCATCATATCTTGCCCATGCCCAGCATGGTCAGCACCGTGTAAAACATGCATCCAATCACTGCCCCTAAGCAAGGTGAGTACACCCAACATAATCAACAATATCGCCGCAACCTTTAATAATCGTCCCCGCAACTTGGGTGAAGCTGAACGCAGAACCACAGGAACCACACTCATCGCAGGCACCGTACCCAAACCAAATGCCAACATCATCGCAGCACCAAGCAACACATCACCCGATGCCATGCTCAACGCCAAACCCGCATAAACCAAGCCACAAGGCAGCAAACCATTCAGCAAACCCACCATGAACCAACTCATAGGCATACGGCTACTCGCTGCTCTTTGCAGCCAACGCATTAAACCCAACCATTGACTCAATGCACTCAACATACGCGCCATAAAATCAGGCAGCCAACCTGCCAATGTCAGTCCAAAGATAATCATCAACATACCAGCCAGCAGCGTTAAGAAACGTTGCCCATCAGCAAACCAAGCGACTTGCAACAACATCACGCCCAACATACTCACCAAAAAACCCAGCAGCGTATAAGTCGCAATACGTCCTGCCTGATAAGCCATCAAACCTGTCCACCATATCTTTGAACGGCTCATGCTTAGCGTCGTCACCAAACCACCACACATACCCACACAGTGCATACTACCCAGAAATCCCACCAAAAAGGCGGCAAGTAGTAGCTCCATCATGGTCGCTTATCTGATGTTTGTAAGGGTGTTAATAATAAAGCTTCAAATGCTGCAGGGTCTACAAATTGTAATACCTGCAAACCATCCGAAGGTTGGATAAAGTCTAAACCCAATTCGGGGTACAAAAAGTGCGCATTACCTTGTCCATCATCCAATAATTGTGTTGGTTCACCCATTTTGGCTTTAAACTCTTCAAATTTAAGCCTTTCACCAGCAATAAAAGTGATATTTTTGATTTGCAACATGGATATTTGTCCATTCAAGGCTTCAGGAATAGCCACCCGAATCACGTCATTGGGAAATAACTCAGGTCGTAAGGCTGATTTTTTGATATGTGCCAACAACGCATCACTAGCCGCCAAACCCACAATCACCCTATCATCCTCATCAAACACATCTTCAAAATAGGCTTCGACAAACATCTTAGGCACAGCTTGGTTGGGGCGTTGGCGTTTGGTAAACATGGCAATGGTTGGTGTCACACGCAAACGTTGCACCACATCTGACAAACGATTGTCATATAAACGTAAACCAAGCAGTGAAATCTGCTGTTTTTCAAGCTGTATATCCCAGAAATGTGGGCGTGGATTAGGTTCGCTATTGGGAAAGAAAACATACAACAGGGCTGCAACCAATAAACCCAAAGCAATACGGTACATCCATGTTGTTGTCATCAGCACTCCACCATTCAAATGATGGGAATGCTGCCATCCTTATTGATAGCAGCAAGTAAAGCTTAGCCCTAAGTTGCTTTATCCATATCAGGTTGATAGATGCTTGCCACGATCACACCTGCCAATACAGCTTCCAGTAGTCCGCCAACAATCCAAGTTCCAATCAAGCTCGCTGGTATCGGTTGCACAGCATAAGTTATCAAATGTGGAGCTGCCATCAACAAACCCACCATTAAACCAAAACAAGCACCGCCTTGTAAACCACCACACATACGCATA
>JAUZQU010000154.1 GCA_030950835.1 Mariprofundaceae bacterium
ACTGAGGCAAAGGTTGGCGCGACTGTCTTTTTTGTCGGTTTGTTGGCGCAAGAAGTGGAAACGTGCTTTTTCTTTGTTTCTTTGTCCATCTTCAAACACTATGATACTATCCTCATCGGTAGCTTGGGCTGCAAACAAACCAAACACCGCTTTGGCAGTAAACCAGTTTTCGGCAATGATTTTATCCAACCAAACTTGCGCTTCATCAAAGATTTTTTGTGCTTCTTTGCCTTTGTGGGGATCATTTAAGATGCGTGGGTACGCACCATTGAGCTCCCATGCCGAAAAGAAGGGTGACCAGTCGATATATTTACGGATTTCGCTAATCGATATATCTGTCAAACTTTGCACACCAAGTTGATTCGGTGCAGCGGCTACCGTGCTTTCATTCAGCGGCGTAGGATTGGCGCGGGCAACAGCCAAACGTAACCAATTCGTTTGTTTTTGTCTGCCCAGATAACGCTCACGCACCCCAATATATTCTTGCTTAATCTTCGCTACAAAGTCCGTACGGTTGGCTTCTGAAATCAAGTTTTGCGCTACACCAACCGCCCTTGAAGCATCTTTCACCCAGACAATCGGCTCATCATATTCAGGGAATATTTTGACTGCAGTGTGCGCTTTGGAAGTCGTCGCACCACCCAACATGATGGGCAAAGTGAAGTTTAAACGCTTCATTTCCTTGGCAATATGCACCATTTCGTCCAAAGAAGGCGTAATCAAGCCCGACAAACCAATAATATCCACATCATGTTTCTTGGCTTCTTCCAAAATGGTCGCCGCAGAGACCATCACACCCAAATCAATCACTTCAAAATTGTTGCACTGCAAGACCACACCCACAATATTCTTGCCAATATCATGCACATCACCTTTGACAGTCGCCATCAATATTTTACCATTGGATGAACTCACGCCCTCGCCCTTGGCGGCTTCAATATAAGGCATCAAATATGCCACAGCTTTCTTCATCACCCGCGCTGATTTGACCACTTGCGGCAAAAACATTTTCCCCTCACCAAACAAGTCACCCACCACATTCATGCCATCCATCAGTGGTCCTTCAATCACTTCAATGGGTGTACTAAATGTCTGCCGCGCTTCTTCGGTGTCTGCCTCAACAAAAGCATCGATTCCCTTCACCAGCGCATGTTCCAAACGCTTAGCCACTGGCAACTTGCGCCATTCATCATCGGCTTTCTTCGCTTTTATACCGTCGCCGCGATAGTTGTCGGCAATTTCAAGCAAGGACTCAGTAGCATCACTTTTGCTCTCGCCCTGCTTGTTTTGCACTACATTTTCTACCGCATCCTTGAGTTCTGCAGGCAAATCATCATACACCGCCAACTGCCCTGCATTGACAATACCCATGTCCATACCTTGTTGAATGGCATGGTATAAAAACACCGAATGGATCGCTTCGCGCACAGGGTTATTGCCACGAAAAGAGAAGGAAACATTGGATACACCACCCGAAATCATGGCATGGGGCAGGTTCTTTTTAATCCAGCCTGTGGCCTCAATGAAATCAACGGCATAGTTGTTGTGCTCTTCGATTCCCGTGGCAATGGCGAAAATATTGGGGTCAAAAATGATGTCTTCAGGCGGAAAACCGCACTTTTCAATCAAAACATGGTAAGAACGGGCGCAAATTTCAGTTTTTCGGGCATAAGTGTCCGCCTGACCATCTTCATCAAAGGCCATAATAATCGCTGCTGCACCGTATTTGCGAATCAATCGGGCATGGTAAATAAAGGCTTCTTCACCTTCTTTCAGCGAAATGGAATTGACCACGCCTTTGCCTTGCACACATTGCAAACCAGCCTCAATAATTTCCCATTTTGAACTATCAATCATCACCGGAACTTTGGAAATATCAGGCTCTGAAGCTATCAAATTCAAAAAGGTACGCATCGCCACCACACCATCAAGCATGGCTTCATCCATGTTGACATCAATGATTTGCGCCCCATTTTCCACTTGCTCACGGCAAATATCCAAAGCCGTGTCATAGTCGCCTTCCATGATTAAACGTTTAAATTTGGCAGAGCCTGTAACATTGGCACGCTCACCCACATTCACAAACAACGAGTTTTCATCAATATGCAAAGGCTCAAGCCCTGATAAACGGCATTGCACTTTAACATCAGGAATCTGACGCGGCGCAACACCCTCCACAGCTTCCGCCATCGCTTTGATATGCTCTGGCCCTGTACCACAACAACCACCAATCACATTTAAAAATCCCGAACGCGCCCACTCGCCAATTTCCGCCGCCATTTCTTCAGGTGATTCATCATATCCACCCATAGCATTGGGCAAGCCAGCATTGGGGTGAGCATTGATATAACAAGGCGATGTGCCTGATAGTTCTTCAATATATTGGCGCAATTCACCTGCACCCAAAGCGCAATTTAAACCAATCGAGATAGGTTCAGCATGTGCCATAGAGTTGTAAAAAGCCGTTGCAGTTTGCCCCGACAAAGTGCGCCCTGAAGCATCGGTAATGGTGCCTGAAATCATGATGGGAAGGGAATTTCCCATCTCTTCAAACGCTTCTTTCACCGCATAAATCGCCGCTTTGGCATTGAGCACATCAAACACTGTCTCAATCAAGATGATATCAGATCCACCATCCACCAATCCTTTGGTCGCAACTTTATAGGTCTCTACCAATTCCATGAAGGTCACATTGCGAAAACCTGGGTCATTCACATCAGGTGAAATCGACGCAGTACGCGATGTAGGACCAACTACACCTGCTACAAAGCGCGGTTTTTCCGCTGTACTCACCGCATCACAAGCTTCGCGTGCCAAAGTTGCGCCAGCCACATTCAACTCATAAGTCAAGGCTTCCATACCATAATCTGCCATGGATGGAGCATTGGAATTAAACGTATTGGTCTCTAAAATGTCCGCGCCAGCAGCCAAGTATTGGCTATGAATTTCTTTGATAATCTGTGGTTGGCTTAAGCTCAATAAATCATTGTTGCCTTTAACTTCTTGCCCCCAATCCGCAAAACGCTTGCCGCGATAGTCCACTTCTTCAAGCTTATAAGCCTGAATCATGGTGCCCATAGCACCATCGAGCAGCAAAATACGTTGTTGAAGTTGTTGGCTTAAAAGCGAAGGATTATTCATAGCGCCAATAATATCAGTAATAAGCACTGATTCCACACTGGATTTATCCATATTGACTATCTAACGTCGGATAATCACAATACGCGAGCTTGAAAATAAGCAATTGTGTTCACAAGGATAATAAACATGACAACCAAAAGCCCTATAGTTGATATTACAGACGTGCCTAGAGTAGGTCGAAGCAGTGATGATATGGTGAAAGGTATGCAGCGTCATTTTCTGCGTACGCTGGGTTTGAGTAAAGCGTGTATTTCGGAGCATTATAAATATCAGGCACTTGCATATACTGTTCGTGACCGCTTGATGGAAAACTGGAAAGATACCAAAGAAGCCATCACCGATGCCAACGGCAAGCGTACCTTCTATTTGTCGCTTGAATTTCTGATGGGGCGTGCGTTGGGTAATGCGGTGTTAAACCTTGGTTTGGATGATGCAACTACAGAAGCGTTGCACAAATTGGGCCTTGATATTGAAGAAATGATAGACGCTGAACATGATGCAGGGCTTGGTAATGGTGGTCTTGGGCGTTTGGCGGCTTGTTTTGTGGACAGTTGTGCTACGCTGCAATTGCCTGTGACGGGTTACGGCATTCGTTATGAATATGGCATGTTCCGTCAACATATTGTGGATGGAAATCAAGTTGAAGAGCCAGATCACTGGTTACGCGAAGGCAATGTTTGGGAGCTTGAGCGCCCTGAATATACGCAGCGTATTCATTTTGGTGGTTATACAGAGCATTATCGTGATGAAAATAATGTACTTCGCTCGCGTTGGACTGGTACACATGATGTGTTGGCAGTTCCCTTTGATACACCGATTCCAGGTTATAAAAATAACACCGTCAACACCTTGCGCTTGTGGAAATCTGCTGCCACCGATGAATTTGATTTGGGTGAGTTCAATTCAGGGGATTACGCACAATCTGTTGCTGCAAAGAATGAAGCAGAGCATATTTCTATGGTGCTTTACCCCAACGATAGCAGTGAAAATGGTAAAGAATTACGTTTACGCCAACAATATTTCCTTGCTTCGGCTTCGATTAAAGATGTGTTGCGCCAGTGGGTTGAAGCGCATGGTAAAGACTTTAGTGATTTTGCAGAGAAAAACTGCTTTCAACTCAATGATACACATCCAACTGTCTCGGTTGCTGAGTTGATGCGTATTTTGATGGATGAATATCGCCTTGAGTGGGATGAAGCATGGGCTGTGACCAGTAAAACCATGGCTTATACCAACCATACGTTGCTTCCTGAAGCGCTTGAGCGTTGGTCTGTGCCTTTGTTCGGACGTTTATTGCCGCGTTTACTGGATATTATTTATGAAATCAATGCACGTTTCTTGGCGGTTCTAGCGCAAAAATGGCCAGGTGATGTGGAACGTCAACGTCGCATGTCTATCATTGAAGAAGGTGATGTGCAGCAGGTTCGCATGGCATATTTGGCGATTGTGGGCAGTTTTTCGGTCAATGGTGTGGCACAATTACACTCTGACTTACTTGTGGCAGGTTTGTTCAACGATTTTTATCAACTTTGGCCTGAAAAGTTCAACAATAAAACCAACGGTGTGACCCAACGTCGCTGGGTTGCCATGTGCAACAAACCGATGACATCGCTGATTAGCAAAAACATTGGTGATAGCTGGATTACCCAATTAAGTGACCTTAAAAAGCTTGCCCCATATGCGGAAAAGAAAGACTTCCGCAAAAAATGGGCAGCTTGCAAACGTGAAAATAAAGAGCGTTTGGCAGCCTTGGTCTTACAAGATTGCGATGTCAGCTTTGACCCTGATGCCATGTTTGATATTCAGGTAAAACGTATCCATGAATACAAACGCCAACTATTGAATTTATTACATGTTGTTCACTTATACAACCGTATCAAGCGTGGAGATACGGCGAACTGGACGAACCGTTGTGTCTTGATTGGTGGTAAAGCTGCGCCAGGTTATTACATGGCGAAGAAAATCATTAAACTGACCAATAATATTGCTGAAGTCATCAACAATGACCCCGATGTTGGTGATAAATTAAAGCTGGTTTTCTTCCCCAACTACCGTGTTTCGGCGATGGAAGTGATTGCTCCTGCTGCTGACTTATCGGAACAGATTTCTACAGCAGGCAAAGAAGCATCGGGTACGGGCAACATGAAGTTCATGATGAATGGTGCCTTGACTATTGGTACACTTGATGGGGCAAACATCGAGATTCGTGAAGAAGTGGGCGAGGAGAACTTCTTCCTTTTCGGGCTTGATGCAGCAGAAGTTGAAGCGACACGCGGCAACTACAATCCCAATGCCATCATTGAAGCCGATGAAGATTTTAAACAAGTGATGAACTTGATTGAATGTGGGCACTTTAGCCAGTTTGAGCCAGGGTTGTTCGACTCGATCACAGGTTCAGTTCGTTGTGCCGATGACCCTTGGTTGACCGCTGCTGATTTCCGCTCTTATATTGATGCCCAAGAGCGCGCGTCTATTGCTTTCCAAGATCAAGAGCAGTGGCAAAAGATGAGCGTGTTGAACACGGCTTATAGTGGTAAGTTCTCTACAGATCGCACCATGCAAGATTATAACCGTGATATTTGGAAGTTAACGCCAGTTCAACCTAAATCGTAACATAGTGCGGCAAGTGAAAGCTTGCCGTTTAACTTTTTAGTTCATCTTGGGAGCGTCAACATCTGAGTGTTGGCGTTTACCTTGAAAAATCTGATTTTTAAGGTGTTCTTTCGTTTGATATTGCTTTTTCATCCAGCATATCACGATACAACAACTCAACTTTTTGTCTTGCCCAAGCTGTTTTGCGTAAAAAAGCTAAGCTGGATTTGATGGATGGGTTATCATTAAAACAACGGATTCGGACATGAATCCCCAACTCGCCCCAGCCATAATAAGTAACGAGTGCGCGGACAATTTTCTCTAAAGTCATGCCATGCATGGGGTCGTTGCTGATGGAGCTGTGTTTTTTTGCTTGCTCTGTCATATCATCACCTTAAAATAAATGCCTAAAAAGAGTCAGCTTTAAAGCATCATAGACTGGCTAAATCATCATATACAACGAAACAGACACCTTGATTCAATAATAATAGTGCAGCTTGAGTGCCACCACATCATCCTGACGTACGCCTGCAAGTATATCTTGGTCTGCAATATTATTGAACAGTTGGCTGCTCAAAACCAATTTTAACTGGTTGGTGAGCCTGCGTTCTGCTTCGATATTGACTAAGATACTCTGATGTTCTAAATCCAATAAAACGCCGAGCAACAGGGATGTATCTTGGGTATCATTGAGTACCATGCGTAAACCTGCGAATATATCACGGTTGGCGATGGTGGGTGGAGCAGCCTTTGGATCACGATCATCATAGAGGTATTCAAACAACAAACCAACATCAGCATCGCTGCCTGCAAGCGCATAAAGTGTATGTTCAAAACCAGCAACCAAGGCATAAAAAGGCTTGCCTTGTCCTTGCCTATGGATGACTTCTGTTTTCCATAATGTGTTGTTGGTGGTGAGTTGTAACTCCAGCCCTGTTTGTTGGATTTGGTCATAATAGGGTATGAATACAGCTTGCCCACTTACGATGATGGGCAACAATCTGGGTTCACGGCTAGTACCTTGAAAATGTGATAAGGCGATGTCCAAATCATCCCACATATGTGACCAGCGTAGCGCCCAGTCGGTATGATGTTGTTGTTCAGATGAGGCATAACGGGCTTGGGAGGCATCTATATTTAGCGGGCCATGCAAACGTGCATTGTTGGCGGTGAAACTACGCTCTCTAAATCCTGGCAAGATAAACATGCTCAGATTACCCCATGAATGTTCACTATTGAGGTTGAGCATAGCTTGACCGAGTTTTTCTTCGCCAGTGATGCCTTCTACAGCATCGGTTTGGTTGATAATATCGACCAAATGCGCGGATTCAGTTACCCCCCAATACACTTTGCTGATGCCCATGGTGAAATCCCAAGTTGAACCAAGGTGTAACCAGTTGAATTCACGAACATCAACATGGCTACGTTTATCATCATCGGCATCCCAACGTATAAAAGGCTGAATAGTGAAACGATTTTGAGCATGCTTGGTTTCAAAGACAAATTCAGGCTCTAGGGTGAGTGAAGGAGAGAGGCTGACCTGACTTTGGTTGGCAAAAGCAACATCATGGGGGAAATATCGTGCCTCTAATGTACCCTGACCACTGATATCCCATTGCCCAGCCTTAGCCGGCGAAGCCATGAGAAGGCTGCTGGCTAAGACAATGGCAGACATGGTATATATCAAGGCAAGAGGCTGAACTTTCATCGTGCGCGTTTGAGTCGGCTGGCTGTAAAGTCCATATCGGTTGTGCCAATGGCAAATTGGTATGCAGAGAAGGTGAGGGTGGTGCTTTTGCCTGTTTTATGGTTGATCATATCCATCTGGTTAGCCCGCCAATATTTGTTGAGATATTGATTATAATCGCTATAGGTTAATGTTTTAAACAACTCATCTCTGCGGTCATAAAAGTCAATTTTCCAAATACGATACTCTGCTTGGTCATACCATACCACCTGTTTATGGTAGCCTGATTTTGCATTGGTTGGGAAACGTTCAACCACAAAGTGATTGCGTGCATCAAAGCTTTCTTCGCCGCGAAAGTTGTAGGTATATTTTTCGACTTCTTGTGATGAAATGTCTTCATAAGCAAACTCACTGCCCATAAAAGGGCCTGCTTTATTGCTAGAAGATATACGTTTTACCCTTTTGAGTGCGGGCAGAAACAACCATTGGTCATCGGCACCTGCTTTGTGGGTATGGGATAAAAAGGCAGTGCCCTTCACATCTCTTGGGTTATCAAAAATAATCAATGTTTTCTCACCATCATCAGCTTGTTCACGTGTGGTATTACGCATGGAACGGCTTGTTTGTTGTTGATGTTTGTTGCGCAGTGTCATTTCCAAATGGACACGGTAGTCACCAAAACCAAAGTCACGTTGGTCGGCTTCGCTGGCAATGTCTAAGCCGCGTTGCTCTGCTGCATTCGCTGCTAAACTGAGTGTTGGGGTGAGCATGGCTAAACCCAATATGAAAAGCCCTATGGACAGCACTTCTTTGGGGATAATGTGTAATGTCTTCATGTGATACTCCTTGATTCTGTGGTGTTTTGTGCTGTATCAGATGTTGTTTTGGACTTATCCAAACGCATCAGTAAGACGGGTAATAAGAAAAAGTCAGCCAACAATGCCATGGCAATAGCAATGGAGGTGAGCAGTGCCATGTCCGAGTTTAAGGCAAATGTAGATTGGGCGAGCACCATGAAACCAGCCACCAAAACAACGGAAGTCACCACAATCGCTACACCTACACTTGAAAAGGCATAACGCACAGCCGCTTCAGCGTCCAAACCTTGCTCTCGCCGCGCGCGCAGATATTTGCTTAAAAAGTGAATCGAATCATCGACCACAATACCCAGTGACATACCTGTAACCATGGCTGCTGCCATATTAACTTCGCCAACAAGCAGCCCCCAGACACCAAAAGCAAGCCCTGCAGGTAATAAGTTGGGCAGCAAGCTGATGAGACCAATTTTAATACTGCGCAGTGCGATGGTAATCAACACCGAAATCAAGAGCAAGGCAATGAATGTGCCGCCTAACATACTCTTGATATTACGCTCACTAATATAGGCAAACATAATACCAGGACCAATGCCTGTGGCTTGAAGTGCAGGGGCGTTTGTTTTTAACCACTCTTCGCCGCGTATGGTCACTTCCCTTAGCTCTCGGCTAGTCATGTTTTCTAAGGTTGCAATGATTTGCGTGGATGACTTATCTACATTGAGTTGGTTATTCATATCCAAGCCATAAGGTAAAGATAGTTCATATAACAGCAGATATTGCGCGCCTAACTCTCGACTTTCGGGCAAGGTGTAATAAGCAGGGTCATCACCATGTAAACTCATGTTTAACCTTTGGAAGGTATCGGTAATGCTATTGACATGTTGAACCTCAGGCTGGGTGCGTAACCAATCTACAAAAGCTTTGGTCTGCGTTAAAAATGCAGGATCACTCACGCCATTGCTTTCAGCAGCAGGCAATGAATATTGTAATTGGTAGATACCTGTCAGGTTTTTAGCTGCAAAATCAGCATCTGCACGAAAGCTTGTGCTGGTATCGAAATATTTAACAAAATCTTCGTTGAGTTCATTGCGCGGAATCATCGCTAAGACCATCACAGCAACCACCACTGAACCGACCATCACCAGACGTTGATGACTAATGATCCAGTTGGCAAAATCATGCATGGATGTCGCTAAACGGGACTCTCCAACTCTGGCTTTGACAGGTAATACGGCCAACAAAGCAGGCAACAGGCTGACGGAGAAAATAAATGCCGCCATCACACCCATAGCTGTGATATTACCTAAATCGTGGAAAGGCGGTGAGTCGCTGGCGTTCATGGATAAAAAACCGATGGCAGTGGTGATGCTGGTTAAGAATATAGGCATGAAGTTAATGCGTAAGGCCTCAATGATGGCGAGACGTTTCTCCATACCTTTTCGCATATTTGCCAGCATACTGACAATCAAATGAATAGAGTCGGCGACGGCTAAAGTCATGATAATGGTTGTAGCTGCCGAAGAAGGGGGGGTGAGCAAAATGCCCGACCAGCCAGCTAAGCCCATGCCCGTCATCACCGAAAAGGCAATGATCAACAGGGTTGCGAACGTTGCAGCGATGGAGCGAACCAAGACCAACATCATGATGAGAATGATAAGGTACATCATAGGCACCAGTGAACCCATGTCATTCATACTGGATTCGATGAAGGCATTGTTCATCATGACCATACCATTGAGGTAAATCTTCACGGGATATTTGGCTTCTATATCCATAGCCAGTTGTCGGGCAGCAGCAGCGGCAGTGGGCACTTCATCCATTTCTTTTTCAGGCATTTGGAAGGTGACATTGACTGCAGTGACCTTATTGTTGGCAGAAATCATCATGGTTTTTAATGACGGTTCATGTTGTGCCACATTGCGGATATGGTGGAGTTGCTCTGCGGTGAGCTGGCTCGCATCTTCTACCAAGCGGGCAACCATTAAATCATCTTCAACTGCTGTAGTATGTTGGAAATTGCTGACCGAATCGACGCGTAAAGCATAAGGTAATAACCATGCTTGTTGCGTAATTTCTTCTACCGCACCCAGCACTTCTGGTGTGATCACATCACCCTCAAGGGACTCAATCACAAACTGAATATTATCAATCTTGGTATATGTTTCTTGTAACGCTTCAAAAGCAATTAACTGTGGGTTGTCATCGCTGAAAAACACACGGTAGTCGGTATTAAACCCTAAGAATCTCCCTCCACTTGCTGCAGATAATGCCAACAGAATTGAGAGAATAATCACGGACCAGCGCCAGCGTACTATCCACGCTGCATAGGCTTGTGTCCAACCGCTTTTTTGATTCATGGGAGACTTCCTTCCTTCATAGAGGTTATAATGTTGATATGCGATGTTGCTGGCACCACTGGACTGATTAGTCCATGCCCGAAACGTAACTGGACTGATTAGTCCATGCTCGAAACGTAACTGGACTAATCAGTCTAGTCTAGTCTAGTCAAGGTATAGTCTGCTCATGTTGAATAAGGTAGACACAAAAACGCGCATTATCCATGCTGCCGCCGAGCTTTTTCATCAGCAAGGTTTTGAGTCTGTGGGTTTGCAAAAGATATGTGCAGAGGCAGAAGTATCCAAAAGTAGTTTTTATCACTTCTTCGCCTCTAAAGATGCTGTGGTGGTGGCTGTGGTGCAAACACAGTGGGCGAAGGTGCAACAAGGGTTTGAACAGCTATTGCAGCAACCTTTATCACCGTTGCAGAAGCTGCAATGTATATTTGAAAACGTATACGGCGGACTAGAATCTATGTGTGCAGAGCATGGTAAGATTTTTGGTTGCCCTTTTGGTAATTTAGCGAGTGAACTGGCGCATTCCAACCCTGAGTTGCGGGTGCAGATCCAAGCTATTTTTGATGATATGGTCAGCATCTTTTCAACGTTGATTACACAAGCACAAGTGCAAGATGAAAGTGAGCCTCACGTAGACGCAGAAGATGCCGCCAATGCCTTGCTTTTGGTGATGCAAGGCTTGAGTGTGGTGGCTAAAGTGTATAATGATCCCTTAAAAATACGGAAGATTGGTGAGCATATGGTGAACAATATTTTAGGCAAATCTTGAAGGAGTAGTGTGTCCATTAGATATTCCCGTTTGCGGAAATTTTTTGAAGCCTGACCCTGAATAGGTATGCTGTTCTCTTTGCCATTAACGATAGCCCAGAAACCCTAATGAAATGAGCAAGGTTTATTTTAACGTATTAGAAAACAGGACTGATTTAAGGGTGTGTAATGTTGGGCTTTTGGCTTAAATCTTCCCTCCCACGCCTTTAAACTTCTCAACAAAGGTCGCTATCTTCT
>JAUZQU010000155.1 GCA_030950835.1 Mariprofundaceae bacterium
TTCATCAATGAAACTACGATCTAAAATAACATGTTTGCAAATACCATGCTCGACATAAGTTAAAGCCCATTCTTGATGTGCATCCTGATGTTGCGATGATAAAATCCATGCCGCACGTTGGCTTTGCAAACAATGGTCTAAACCCCGCTGACAACGGCGCAAAGCAACATTAAAATACTTTTGACTCACACCTTCATGGCGTAAGATGGATGCCATAAGGGTCTGTAATGCTGTGGTATCTTGATTTTTCCAAGTGTGTAGACCTGTTGCTGCGATGTGTTGCAAGGCTGCATGTAAAGCAATACCCACGGCTTTCGCTGTTGCTGTTGCCCAACTGAATTCAGGCTTTGCTATAGGTTTACGCATGTTTGTCAGTTTACTTTTTAGAATTGAAGCTTGGGCTTGAGGGATTTGGTATTGCAAGCTGATATGTTGTGCTTTTTTGCTGTTGATATGCTCTGGGTCAGGTACTTTTTGGACTGGAGTTGGCTCTGCATGAATCATTTCAACATCTGCACCAAAACATTGTGTTTCATCTTGCCATATCAAGGCAAGCAGCGAGCCTTTTTGGGGTTGCTGACTTTTTTCATCTATATGCCCAAACAAGTGCAAAGCACGTTCAGCGCGTGTACATGCCACATAAAGCAAACGACTGATTTCCAAAACATCGCGTTTTTTCTCGAAATCACGCACCAAGTCATACATCAAATGTGCATCGCTATGGGCAGTGGCTTGGGGCAGGGGGGCAAGTAACAATTGCTGCCCTTGATGGCTAAATACTTCGGTTTGCACCAGCATTTCTTTATCTTTAGCACGGGAACGTTTGCCTAAACTGGGCAGGATGACGGTATCCCACTGCAAACCCTTGGCACCATGCATGGTCATCAGTTCAACCATGTCCGCTTGGGCAGTATGTTCGGGGGCGGCATAAAGTTTTGCCAAGCGGGTTTCAAGCTGTTCAACGTCAATATTGGCTTCATTATCTAACGTTTCTAAGAGCTCAAAATAGGTGTCTGTATTGGCAAGTTGGCTTTTGCTGAGCAGGGCAGGGCTTGCCAAGCGTAACCAAGCACTTTCAACCACATGGCGCGTTGGCAAGCGGTGTATGTCTTGTATGGCAGGGGTGAGGGCGGTGATGACATATTGTAAACGTACTTTTTCATCCGCGCTGGCTTGTTGCTCCGCATAATTTTGCAAACATTGCCATGCTGATGAAGGCTGCTGATGAAAGATATCATGCAGACTTTGTAAACGTAAACCAATGATAGGGGAGCGTAATAAGGCTGCCCAAGCGATATGGTCGCTCGGATGTAATAAAGCGCGAGTAAGATGATGTAAATCAATGATTTCGGGTTGTTTGGCAAGAAAAAGCATGTCTAAAGCACGAAAAGCAATGCCTTTGTCTTGCAAGAGTTGCATGATGTGGTGTAAATGCGCTCGGCTTCGTGCCAAAATACCCACAGAACGCCCTTGTTGTATGCTAGACTGCACGATCTTAAGCATGCCTTGTGCTTGATTGTCATCATTATGCTGTTGGCTGATATGTAGCTTCACACTACCTTGATGCGTTTGAAAAGGGGTAGACTCAGTATAGGCAATTGCGCCTGCTAAGGCATTGTTTTCAGCAGGAAAGGCATGGGAAAATGCGCGGTTGACCCATGTTACAATTTGCGGACAAGATCTGAAGTTCTGCTGTAAAGTTAAGCTTTCTACATAGGGTAAGGGTAGGGCATTGTCCGCTGCTTCTAAAAACAAACTGACTTCAGCTTTACGAAAACGATAAATGGATTGCATGGGGTCGCCCACCATGAATAAAGTGCGTCCATCATCTTCCCAGCCTGCGGTTAATCTGCTTAATAAATCAATTTGCAGGCTAGATGTATCTTGAAACTCATCAACAAGGATATGTTTAATTTGGTAGTCCAAGCGTAACAAAGCTTCACTGGGCATGATATTACCCACCTCATCTTCATCACCCAAAGCTTGTTTGGCGCGTAACATCACTTCCACAAAGTCTACTTTCTGATGCTGTTCAAAGGTTTGCCACAGTTGACTTGCCAATGTTTTAAGCACGATAAACAACGATTCAATCACTTGCCAAGTCGTTTGCTCAAAGCTTGTATCATGTGGTAATAAACGAATATGGTGCAGCTTTTGGATGAGGTTTTCATCTTGAGCAATTGCCTCTAACAAAGCTTTCATGTTGTCTTTTTGCGCTTGAAATGCTTTTCCAGCAGGGAAACCATTTTTCTTGGTGACTGTTTTGCGCGCTTGGGCTTTACCCTGGGTTAAAAGTAAATGGACCAGTGCTTTCCATATTGCCATGTCTGCGACATCGGCTTGAGGAAACTTTTGCAGTTGATGCAAGGCAGATAAAACATGATTCTCGCCATGTTCAAGGTTCAATTGTTCAGCTGCAAACGATGCAAGTGCGCATAGATCGTCTTGGTATTGTAGAGGGAAAGCTTGCTTGGCATCTGCTAAACTTAAAGCGATGACGCTGCTCAAACATTGCTCAATATGCCTTTGAAATGCCTGCATATCTGCGGTTTGGTGGATCACATCATGCAACCATTGTTCTCGCCTTGCCAACATGGTGCACAACAATGCCCGCAATGATGGAATGCGGCATTCTTGATGTAAAATAAGGACTTTTAATGCTTCTCTTAATTCTATAGGGGCATGTTTCTGTTGTCCGTAGCTCAACACTGCATCCACAGCACTGGCATACATCGGCTCTGAGAAGTCTGCGGTGGCGGGGCTTTGTCCAAAACCTGATAACAAGGGAAGTTGCCTTGCCAAACCTGAAGCAAAGCTATCAATAGTCATCAAACGCAAACGCGAAGGGCAATCTAACAAACGCCAAGTCTTGTTTTGCGACTGTTGAAGCACTTTTTTTGCCAGCAACCAAGTCTGCTGGGCATGGGCTGATTCAGGCATGGCTTGATTCGCGCTTTTTAAAGCCATAAATACCCGTTCACGCATTTCAGCTGCGGCTTTGCGGGTGAAAGTAAGGGCTAAAATCTCCTCTGGTTCATCCACCACTGCCAACAAAGCTAAAATACGCTGAATCAATAACTCTGTTTTTCCTGAGCCTGCGGGAGCTTGTACTAAACATGATTGATGGGGCAAGATGGCTTGGCGTCGTTCTTCTGCATCGCGAATATCCATCATACTGACCTCTCCTGACTTTCAATCCGACATAGACCTGAAAAACCACAATAACGGCAACTTAAAATACTTTTGGGTTGTACTTTTGCCTGTCCTGCCATGAAATCATCTGCCAAACTATCCAGAGTTTCCCTCCATTGTTGTTGTAAATGTTGCCAGTGTTCACTGGTTTTTTCTTGTCCTCTGGCTGTTTTGAACTGGGGTAATGTGGTTTGTTCACGCAAAAAACCTTGGAAACTTAAACCATCATGGCGGACTTGGGCATACACCAGACCTGCCACTTCATGTCCTACATCTTGTTCAGCAAGTAAGTAGGCTGGAAGTTGTGGTGATTCAGGGCGCTCACCTAGGGCATCTTTGGCACTACATACCCCTGTTTTATAGTCCAAAATGATACGATTCCCCTCTATATCTTGGTCAATACGATCAATGCGGGTCTGTAAAGTTAAAGCTCTGTGTTGACCAAAGCTGACGTCACGTTTGCCTTCTGTTTCGAGCACTTTAAAAGCAATACGTTCACTTTCTAACATCAGCCAACGATGTATAAGCGTTTGTAAACGCTGCTTTTCTAGCCCTTTAATCATAGGTGTCACTGTGCCTTTCAATGATGACCAAGCCTGTTCGATGCTTTGTTCTATGTGTTGATGTAAAGACTGACTATCTATCCATTTGGACAAGTTCGCATGGTTTGAAGCAGCTTGCCAAAACAGCTCTAAAGCCTTGTGCAATAAGCTGCCTTGCTCGGCAGGATTCAACCCTAAAGTCGGTGTTTCAATGCCTTGAAGTTGCAAACGGTGTTGGGCAAAAGCTTGAAAAGCACATGCTGATTGACTGGCTAAAATGCTCGTGCCACCACGGATTTTCTCTGCGGACGACACAGCAAGTGCCGTGTCGTTAATATCTTTCATATCTGCCTGATGTTGTTGTAAGGTATAGGCATATCGGCTTGAAGCATAGCTTTGAGCAGGTGTGTGTGCAGCAATAACATCCAACATGGAAGACGCTTGCACCTCCTGATGTGCTTTGCTTTTGGCATAACTGATATTCAGCGTTGGCGCAACATGGATAAGATGTTGCCATACCGATTGGGCGAACACCCACTCGCGCTCATGATTAGCATGGGGTGTTTGATGTAATACTTGAATATGGTGGGGAATCAAGGGGTGTGGTTTTGCTGCTGGAGGCCAAGTTTGATCATCCATGCCCAGGATAAAAGCATGGTCAAAGCGTAAGCCAGCCGCTTCCAACACCCCCATAACTTGAATATTGGCATGACCAGGGGCAGGGCGAAAGGGGTGTTCAAAAGCATATTCTTGTAAACGTGCGCGTGCTTCTGCCCATGTCAGAACGGGACAAAAGTCATCGAGTTTACTCATATTATGTATCAAATCACGCCAGTTTTGCACTTGAGCAAGTTCATCACTCGATACTGCTTGTTCATGCCAAAAACACTGCTTTAATACTTCTTCTGCAAGCAATAACCAAGTAGATAAAGCTTTTTTACCTGCAAATACCTTGTTGCTTACTTGCACCTCAAGCATCTCTACAAAGGCTGACCACTGTTGTAAATCCAGCTCGCTGGATTGGCTAGACTGGCTCAATTGTAACAGTTGACTGCGCGTGAGTTGTTCATGGTTGTGGCGGAGAAGTTGGGCATCGAACTGTGCGCGTGGCACAGCTTCTTGCTCAAAACCCATAATATATGGGTTCAATAACAGCTGTGAAACACTTTGATAGCTTAAATATTGTTGGCTAGTCAGTGATAAGATGCTGAATATACTTTGTATCATGGGTTGTTTAGCCAGTGGTGAACCCATAGAGATGTTGAAATACTCCCCTTGCTCTGCATATTGTTTGTGCAAACTCAAAGCTGGGGTAAGTTCTTCGCTGAAAATACGTTTGACTTGGGCAAGCCGCTGCTCCAAGTCAGGAATAAGGATGCCAAGGCTATGTTCTGGATGTTTTTCCACATAAACACGGATATGTTGGCATGTTTGACGCAATTCTTCCTCATCATCACTAAAACTACTGAGTTGAATTTGGGCAGGTGTATCTTCAGCGCTACTTTGATAGATATGGTGTTGATTGGCTTGTAAATGGTTGAAAAACTGATGTTGAGCAGGTGAGAAGCTGTCAAAACCGACCAAAATGATGGTTGAAGGAGCAGCAAAGCTATTCTTTTTGCACAACTGGGCTAAAAGTTGATGTTGTTGATAATAAACATGATCGTTTTGCAAGGTTTCAATTTCATGTTCGACTTGCCCTGCCCACCGTAACAAGGCTTGATGTTCTTCTCCTGCATCTTGTAAACAATTTGGATCAATATGGTAGTCGGCTAAGATTTCCCATGCCGCCATCGCTTGTTTGGCAAGGGCTTTGGGGTTTAAAACATGTGTATTTTCATCTTCGAGAATAACCTTTTGCCATAATAAACGCTCTTGATGTGTATGTAACAGTAAACCTGATGCCTGATTTAACCATAATTGTTGCAACCACGTTGACCAAGATAAAATATGGGGTGTTTTCCAAGCTTGTTTGCCTTGTTCAAGTTGTTGTTTTTCGTATTTTTCTAATAAAAAACGCGATAAACGCTGTGTTGCGGTAATGATATAGGTGTCGTCATTAGGTTTATCCATGATTTGCGATAAAAGAATAGGCTTGATTTTTGCGTGTTTTTGGCTTTCAATAAGGCTCATTATCATGCTCGCTGTGGTATATTTAGCTGGGTTAACACCCATGTTGAGGAGAAAAGATGAGTCAGGTTAATGTAAGTTGTCCGCGTTGTCAGGAAAAGTTTCAGGCTGAAAAGGAAGATGCCTATGAATGCCCCAAGTGTGGGACGAGTATTCGCCCTAAGAAAGACGATGATAACCACGACCAAACCCAAATCTTTAAAGTTTAAACGCGCATCCCAACATCATTAGCAGAAAGAATCTTTAATTCGGGTTTTCTTTTTTGAGTATATGTTGAGCAGGTACAAGTTGACCGTTGGCATCCATATGTGCAGGAATATAGGTGGTGGCAGCTTTGGGTTC
>JAUZQU010000156.1 GCA_030950835.1 Mariprofundaceae bacterium
AATGCGCCTGTGGCAGCTACTACAGAACCACTAGAGCCTTTTTCATAATCACCAGTAGAGCGAATGCTACCTTCCCAACCCACTGTAACATTGTCCCAATTATACCCAATACCATAACCAAGCAAAGTTCCGCTATAGTCTTTTGAGAGTGCATCAGTAGTGCCATTAAAAAAGATTGCTGAACCATCCAATGTTTCACTATAAAAGCCTAAACCACCATAATAAGTAAAACCTAAGCCATTTTGTCCAGTTTTTACCAACACATCAAAGCCATCCAAATCATAAGAGAAACTACCAACACTATTAGAGGTATTGAACTTGGTGAAGTAATAATGTCCGCCTACAGAAATGAAGTCTGTGACATCATAATCAGCAACATAGGCGAAACCTACAAAGTCTACACTTGTTCCAGTAGATGGTACCATAGATATAGCATACGTACCCAAACCAACACTACCACGCCCTTCTTCTGCCACAGCAGATGTTGCAAACATGCCTACTAACAATGCAGACACGATCAAAATTGTTTTTTTCATTGAAAAAACTCCTCTATTTTTATTTTTTACGAACGGCATCATAGTTGCTGGGGGGGGTAGTCAATGTTTCACCCTGACACTTGCAGCACATCCAGCTAAGATTCGCTGCCTATGTCTTCAAAACTTCCCCTTTTATATTCTTTTCGCCGTTGCCCCTATGCTATTCGGGCGCGTTTAGCCCTACATATTGCAGACATTACGTTTGAAACACATGAAGTGGATTTAAAGCATAAACCTGTATCTTTATTACAAGCTTCGCCCAAAGGCACCGTGCCTGTATTGTGTTTGCATGATGGTAGCGTGTTGGATGAAAGCTTGGATATGATGTTGTGGGCTTTGGGTAAAAACGACCCGCAAGCTTGGTTAAACGCAGACGAAGACATCACCAAACAACTCATTCAAGAAAATGACAGCAGCTTCAAATATGCTTTGGACCGCTACAAATATGCCATCCGTTTCCCCGAGAAAAGCATGCAAGACTACCGTCAACAAGCCGAAGTTTTCCTCAAAAAGCTTAGCCAACATGTACAACAAACCCCTTACCTGCTTGGCAAACAACCACGTTTGGCAGATATGGCGATTTGCCCTTTTGTGCGTCAGTGTGCCTTTGTGGATAAAACATGGTTTGACAAGACATACCCCACTTTAAATCTCTGGCTAAACAACATCATCAAAGGTGATTTGTTTCAGCAAGTCATGCAAAAGAAAAAACCTGCTGCTGAAAACATCACATAAAATAAGTTCTCGTCCACGCCGATTACAGCTAACATAGCGCAACAGGAGACATCACCTATGCAGCATATTTCAACCATCGACTTCGCCATTATCATCATTTATATCTTACTGAGCACCGCATTTGGTGCTTATTTCGTCAAACGCAGCAACAGTATGCAGGGTTTCACACTCGCTGGAAAAACAATTCCCGGTTGGGCGATTGGTTTATCTTTATTGGCAACTTATTTAAGCAGCATCAGTTTCTTAGCCAACCCTGGTAAAGCTTATGCCTCAGACTGGCGACCTTTTGTCTTTTCACTCACCTTACCCATCGCTATTTGGATTGCTGCCAAATGGTTTATCCCCTTGTATCGCAAACACGTCAAAACCAGCGCTTATGAATATTTAGAGCAGCGTTTTTCACTTTGGGCAAGGTTATACATGGGCACTGCTTACATGTTATTACAAGTCGGGCGTTTTGCGGTGGTCTTATATTTAACGGCGTTGGCATTGGCAGCACTATTGGAAGTCAACATCAGCATATTGATTCTTGCACTGGGGTTTTTAACCATTATTTACACTTTATTGGGTGGTTTCGCCGCCGTAATCTGGACCGATGTCGTGCAATCCATTGTTTTGCTCTTGGGCGGGCTGCTGTGTTTATTTTTGTTGCTTCATGACATGCCCGGAGGCTGGGAGCAACTGCAAACCACTGCCAACCAACATGATAAATTTGCTTTGGGTGCAACGGATTTTGATTTGGTCATTCAAGGGTTTTGGGTCATTTTCATCTTTGGTATTGTGGAAAATCTCAAAAATTTCTCGGTGGATCAGAATTATATCCAACGTTTCCTCTCTGCCCCCAGCGATGCCCAAGCCAAACAATCTTTATGGTTAGGTGGTTTGTTGTATATCCCTGTTTCCGCTCTATTTTTCATGATTGGCACAGCATTATTTGTCTATTATTTGAATGTTCCCGCAGACAGCTTACCCAGCAAAGCTGACCAAATATTCCCTTATTTCATCGTGCATGAATTACCTGCAGGTGTGGTTGGCATTGTGATTGCAGCAGTTTTAGCAGCAGGCATGAGTACACTAGATTCCTCACTGAATAGCTCGGCTACCGTGTTCACCATTGATTTTTACAAACGCCTCATCTGCCCCCAAGCCGATGATCAAACACAATTAAAAACTATCCGTATCAGCACGGCCATCATCGGCATCATTGCCACTTGTGCCAGCTTGCTCATGATGAACGCCAAAACTGCTTTGGATGTTTGGTGGCAATTATCGGCCATCTTTGGTGGTGGTATGTTGGGTTTGTTTTTATCTGCAGTATTGATGCCAAAACTACAGTCCCATCATGCTATGATAGCCACATTGCTTGGGCTGCTATTTGTGGCTTGGGCAAGTGCAAGTAAGTTCTGGTTTATTGATATGGATTGGGGTTTTGCTTTGCATACTATGATGATTGGCGTGGTTGGTACGTTGTTGATTATCAGCACATCTTTTGTCTTACAATATACATTCAAAAGAGGTTAAAGCGGCAATTTTTTCAACATAAGACCCAAAAAGTGAGGTCTCAAAAATGAGACCCCGCAAATAAAGCTTAAAAAGCGAAGAGGGTTGAATCATCAACCCTCATTTCACCTTCAGCTCAATATGTTAAAGCGCCGCAATAGCTTGGTTAAATAAAGGGCTAGGGCGCATCGCTTGCTTTAACTTTTCAGCATCGGCATGAAAATAACCACCCATATCCACAGCTTTACCCTGTGCTGCATTCAATTCAGCTAGAATGACCTCTTCTTGTGCCAACAACGTTTGCGCTAACGGTGTAAATCGTGCTTTTAAATCGACATCTTCATCTTGTTGGCTCAAAGCATCTGCCCAATACATGCTCAAATAAAAGTGACTACCACGATTATCCAACTCCCCTACTTTACGCGAAGGCGACTTGTTTTCCTGCAAAAACTTACCATTGGCTTGATGTAAAGCCGCTGCCAACACTGCAGCTTTAGCATTGTCCGTTTTCACCGCCAAATCTTCAAGAGAAACAGCCAAAGCCAAGAACTCACCCAAAGAATCCCACCTTAAATGCCCTTCTTTTGCAAACTGTTGCACATGTTTAGGCGCAGAGCCACCCGCTCCTGTCTCAAACAGACCACCACCAGCCAACAAAGGGACGATAGACAGCATTTTAGCACTTGTGCCTAACTCTAAAATCGGGAATAAATCGGTTAAATAATCACGCAACACATTACCCGTCACCGAAATCGTATCGCTGCCTTCTTTGACCCTAAGTAAAGCATGGTCAATCGCTTGCTGCGGCGACATAATTTGAATATCCAAAGCAGATATATCAAAATCTTTCAAATATGTATGCACTTTCTGAATCAAGTTCGCATCATGCGCACGCTGTTCATCCAACCAAAATATCGCTGGATTTCCAGTAGCTTGGGCACGACTTACCGCTAATTTCACCCAATCTCGAATCGGTGCATCCTTGGTTTGACACATGCGCCAAATATCACCTTGCTCCACCTGATGTTCTAAAAATACTTGTCCGTTCTCATCGAGCACACGTACAGTTCCCGAAGCTGGAATCTCAAATGTTTTATCATGTGAGCCATATTCTTCTGCTTTTTGTGCCATCAAACCCACATTGGCGACATTACCCATCGTTTGAGGGTCAAAAGCACCATATTGCTGACAAAATTGAACCGTTTTTTGATAAATGCCTGCATAACAACGATCAGGAATCATGGCTTTCATGTCATGCAATTGTCCGTCATCACCCCACATTTTACCCGAACTGCGAATCGCAGCAGGCATAGATGCATCAATAATAACATCACTAGGCACATGTAAGTTGGTAATACCTTTATCCGAATCCACCATCGCCAAAGCAGGTTGTTTAACATACACCGCTTGAATATCCGCTTCTATGGCTTGGCGTTGTGCAGCATCCAGCGCACTGATTTTAGCATACACATCACCCAAACCATTACGCGCATCTACACCAAGTTCAGCAAACACTTCTGCATGTTTTTCAAACACATCCTTAAAATATACCGTCACCGCATGACCAAACATAATCGGGTCTGAGACTTTCATCATCGTGGCTTTTAGATGCAAAGATAACAACACATCTTGCGCTTTTGCATCCTCAATTTGAGCCGTGAAAAAAGCACGCAACGCTTGGCAAGACATCACTGCTGCATCCATCACTTCACCCTGCAATAAACTCACCTTATCTTTTAAAACAATCACTTGCCCATCACTAGAAGTCAGCTCAATGCAAACATCCCTAGCTTGCTGCATCACTACAGACAGCTCACTGCCATAAAAGTCACCATCTTCCATCGATGCCACATGGCTCAAAGAATCACTGCTCCAAGCACCCATGCTATGCGGATGGTCTCGGGCATATTGTTTGACTGCATCCGCAACCCGTCTATCTGAATTCCCTTCTCTAAGCACAGGGTTTACCGCGCTGCCTAACACCTTGGCATAACGTGTTTGAATGTCTTTATCTGCATCACTTGTACACTCAGCAGGATAATCAGGCACGGCATAACCTTGGCTTTGCAACTCACTTATCGCTGCTTGTAACTGCGGCAATGAAGCGCTGATATTAGGCAGCTTAATGATGTTGGCTTCTGCTTTTTTCGCCAACACACCTAACTCTGCTAACGCATCACTATGTTGCTGGTTTGCCTCTAAAAAATCAGGAAACGTAGCCAAGATACGCGAAGCCAAAGAAATATCTTTCACTTGCACTTCTATCTCTGCTGCCTGCGTAAAAGCCTGCACAATCGGCAAGAAAGAATACGTCGCCAAGGCTGGCGCTTCATCGGTTTTGCTATAAATAATCATGGGGTTATCACTGCTCATCAATCATCATTCCTATGCGTTGCTGTCTTGCTTCAAAGCACGACGTTTTTTAAATATTTTTTGTACAAAACGTTGTAATTCACTGATGCTGTATGGTTTTTGTAAGAAACCAGCAGGCACTGCCGATTCAAAACCACATTTAGTCATAATTTCTGTTTCAGTATAACCTGAAGATAGTATCACCTTCACATCTTGATTGATTTCCGCCATTTTCAAAAATGCCTTATCACCATTCATGTTCGGCATGGTCATATCCATCAATACACCAACAATATGCTCTTGATTCGCCTCATACATACGCACCGCATTTTCCCCATCAAAAGCAGTTAATGTTTCATAACCTAGGTCTTGTAAGGATACGTCCATGATGTCTAAAATATCTTCATCATCATCCACAATCAAAATGATATCGCCTATTTCAATTTCAGGTTGTCCAAAGCGAATATCAAATGAACTCACATCAGACACATCAGACACACCGCCCACATCTGTTTCCTCACCTTGCCAAGGAAATGCCAACGTCATGGATGTGCCTTCATGTTCTGTAGACTGCATCTCAATCAAACCTTGAGCTGCTTTCATTACCCCTGCCACCGCGCTTAAACCCAAACCTCTACCTGTAAATTTAGTGGAGAAGAATGGCTCAAACATCTTATCTTGTGTGCTTTTATCCATGCCACAACCTGTGTCGGTCACCCGCAAAAACACATATTCGCCAGCTTTTGATTCAGGTTCATCACCAAAGATCCATTCCGACAAATGATGCGAAGAAATGTTTATTTTTCCTGTTTCAAGAATGATGTCACCTTCACGATCTTCAATCGACTCAATCGCATTCATCATCAAACTGATGACAAGCTGATGCACTTGGGTTTTATCTGCCTCAAAGTTCAACGCTTCAGTAGGAAGCTTCATATGCATACGAATATGTTTAGGTACAGCAGTATCCATCAAGTGCAAGGCTTCTTCTACCGCCTTGCTTAAATCAACTTGTTGTACAACATACTGCCCTTTTCCCGCATACGACAACAACATCTGACATAGTTCCGCCGCACTTTGTCCTGCATGACGAATACGATCCACATAACGCAACATCAATGGGTCATTTCCAGATTTTAGCTGTAATAATTCAGCATTACCCATAATCGTCGTTAAAAGGTTGTTAAAATCATGGGCAATACCACCTGCCAACATGCCAATCGAATCAATACGTTCTTTTTCCTTCAACTTCTCCCTTAAAGCATGCGCCTCACGCACATCACGCAACATAATAATACAGCCATTATGTTTGCCCATATCATCCGATAAAGGAGAAACGCTCATTTCCGTCAACACAGACTGCCCATCCATGTTTTTAACTTTAACTTCGCCCTTCCATGTTTGGCTGGTATCCATCATGCCACGCAGCACGGTTAAAATATCTTCCTGACCATCAGCCAGTAAACCAAGGAACGATAAAGAAGCGACATCTTCAAGACTAAACTGTACTAAATTTGAAAAAGCAGGGTTCACATAATTCACTTCAAAAGCTAAGCCGCAAATCAAAATCGCTTCTGACGCATGTTCCACAGCTGAAGATAAACGTGCATTTTCCTCTTCCGCCCATTTTCTTGCCGCAATCAAACCCACACGTTCCATGCCTACTCTTAACACCATGTCCAAGGCATCCACATCAATGGGTTTGAGCAAGTAGTTAAACGCTCCTCGCTCCATCGCCAACACTGCGCTTTCGACTTCGCCATGCCCTGTCATCATCATACATTGTAATTCAGGGTATAATGCTTTGGCTCGACCAATCAGCTCTACCCCATCCATGCCTGGCATCATCAAGTCTGTGGCTAAAATGTCGATATCACCATCTTCTAGACGTTTTAACGCCGCAAAACCCGATAAGGCAACCTCCACCTTATAATTACGTTGCTCCAACAGCCTGCTCAAAAACTTTAATATCGACTCTTCATCATCCACCAACAATACCGAGCCTTGAATACCTACTGCCTGCATTTCTGTTCCTTCAACCACGAACACCCTCCATTTCAACACGTACCGTAGTACCCGAGCCAATGCCCGAAACAATCTCAAAACCCATATTAAACTCTTTGACAACACTATGTACAATCGATAAACCAAGCCCCGTACCTTCACCTACAGGTTTGGTGGTGTAAAAAGGCTCTAAGCAACGCTCTCTTTGCTCTGCAACCATGCCACAACCATTATCTTCAACCTCAAAAATGACCAAGTTG
>JAUZQU010000157.1 GCA_030950835.1 Mariprofundaceae bacterium
TCGGCGTAGGCGCGTACTTCTGCGTCGGTGTAACCAAGATCGCCCAACGTGCGCAACGGTACATACCGAAGACCATGACAGGCGGAACAGACCTCGGTGTAAACCTGCAAGCCACGCTGTAGCTGCGCCCGGTCATAGGTGCCGAAGGGGCCTTCAAAAGAAAACGCAATGTTTTCTACTTCCGCGCCACGTTCTTCTGAAAACGCGCCACTGGTTGAAATTGCCAACAACACATCACCCTCACGCCCTAAAGCCTCGGTTTGCCGCGCATAAATCGAGTCAAAGCTAAAATCATTGGCAATGCTGGTAATCACTGAAGCATCATTGACCATCGCTATCGCACCCAAAGCAGGGCGGTTGATTTCAAAGCGGTTGACCAATTCAGCTACAAAATGCTGTGCATCTGAGGCTGAACCACCGTTACCACAAGCCAGCACTTTCCCTTGATGTTGTAAGGACTTGACCATCAACTGAGCAGCAGCCATCAAGTCATCATCAAGCACACCCAAACATGATTGGCGAAGTGTTATGCCCTCTTCCAGCGCCGTGCGAATCATTTTTTTCATCAATACCTTTCCCTTTGCATGTATTATAGCCAATGTGACATCTGATTGTAAGGCTAGCCTCTACTCATCCAGCAATTCAAGCATATCTTCCTGCAAATCTTTACTATGCTGGGCAGCCAAATCAGCAGCCTGCTGGGCTTTGTCTAAGGCTGGTTGAATTTGAGCAGTAGGCAAGTCACTTTCTGAACATGCTGTGCATAGCAGTGCTAAACTCAACAATACGATGTATTTGTGCATATTATGTTCCTATTATTACTATTTTTTACCAATATAAGTGGGTTCAAATGATAGTTGGCGATAGGTTTTAAAACGTTCACGCGCAGCTTGTTTCAAACCTTCATCCCAAGCATCGACAAAATCAACCAAGTGTGAAAATCCAGATAGTTCTGTAGGCACTTCTAAACCACCGTTGACCAATACTTGTGGCTGATTATCACGATTCATCGTGGTGGTTAACAAGATAGGTTGCTGAGCATTTTCTGCACTATCTGAGCCTGCAATAGCATGGGGTAAAAAGGCTTCAGCTTGGGTTGTCCACAAACGTTCATCAAGCTGTTGCATAAAATCATCATCAGGACAAAGAATCAACACATGCGGTTGTAAACGTGGTCTTCGTGCCAATAGTTGCGCAATTCCCATGATACGATCGGGTTTTTCCAGCAATTCAAAGTGAACTTTGGTTTCCATCAGCGCAGATGTTTTTTCCAAGCTTGCATCAACGTCATCAGCGCAATGATGGGCAATAAGAAAGCCAATATTTGGGCAGTATTGGGTTTTACTTCATAGAAAAATGCCAATATAGTAGCGGTCAGTAAGACAAATAACCCTGGTAACTTCCAAGACCAATCACTTTTCAACCACACATCCACCTGCCAAGCTTGAGACCATTGATAACAGCACCACATCGTCAACAGACCAATGCTAAAACCAACCAACATATCCAAAGGAAAGTGTACACCACCATAAATACGTCCATAAGCTGCTATCATGAATAGAGAAAATGCCGACCAAGCAAATGCCACATGTTTATCGCGCCATAATATCCGCCATAACAGCAGTGCCAACAATGCCATCACCCCACATGAGGTGGAATGTCCAGATGGGAAGCTATAATTATACAAATGATGTCCCAAGATATGTACATCTTCAAACACCGCTGGTGGACGCGGCATTTCTAGGCTGCGTTTGATGATTTGGGTGATCAGTCCTGAAAGGGTGAGCGCAAGCAAAGCAGCCAAGCCGAGCCGCAGTTGAAATAACATCAACATCGCAACCAACAATACCACCACCATACCATCACCAAAACCACTCCACACACCCATGACCTGATCAGCAAATGGACTATGCCAGCCATTGAGCAACAAAAAGAGTTCATGGTTCCATAAATAAGTAGGGATAAACAATAGCGCAAAAACCACGCCAGCTATATAAGGATTAAGCTTCATCTAACCACCTGCAATCTTGGCTTGAATGCCTTGCTTGGCTAAAAGTTCGAGCAATTTCTCTCTATGATCACCTTGAATTTCAACATGACCATTTTTAATCGCACCACCTGTACCCAACTGGGCTTTAAGCGTTTTACCAAGCTTTTTCAACGCATCTTCTGGCATATTCAAACCCGAAATCACACTCACCGCCTTGCCACCACGCCCTTTGCTTTCACGTTGAATGCGTACACCCTGTTTCGCAGGATTTTTAATCACTGAAGCTGATTGTTGCTGATTTTTATGCCGTTTTTTAACACTATTTTTACTGCTAGGCTGCGAAGACTTATGGATTAACCCCGATTCACTGGAATACACCAACACCCGATCAGCATTAGACATGCGATAACCAAGCCGTATGTTCAGCACTTCGTCCATGTACAACATCAAAATACTTGGCTTGTAATTCTTTGGTAATCGGGCCTCGCGAACCACAACCAATAGTGCGCCCATCCAATTCACGAATCGGCGTGACTTCGGCGGCAGTTCCTGTGAAAAAAGCTTCATCCGCAATATATACTTCATCACGGGTAATACGTTTTTCAATCACCTCATAACCTGCTTCGTTGGCAAGCTGGGTAATCGTCGCGCGGGTAATGCCATCCAATGCGCTGGTTAAGTCAGGCGTGTAAATCTTACCATTACGCACAAGAAAGAAGTTTTCACCACTGCCTTCTGCCACAAAACCATCCACATCCAACAACAATGCCTCATCATAACCATCTTTAAGCGCATCAGAGAGCGCGAGCATAGAATTGATGTAATTACCATTTGCTTTGGCTTTACACATACTTACATTCACATGATGACGCGTAAAAGATGATGTGCGAATGCGAATACCTT
>JAUZQU010000158.1 GCA_030950835.1 Mariprofundaceae bacterium
CAAGATGATGGAATCGATGGCGATATGTTGGTAAATGTTCTTATCAAAGAAAAGGATACGAACTTTCTAGGTTACCGTAGTAACTGCGTTATTGTATCTGGTGATTTAGTCAAGTTGTCAAAATAATAACCGTGATGTTCCCCTCCCAAAAATATGAGGCAGGGGAACATTATGACTAGTTTTTCTAAGTTGTTCCCAGTGTCATTACTTTTTTGACAATACCAGCTACATCCAAGCCTAAATCAGCAAGAATTTCATCTTGTGTACCATGTTCAGGGAACACATCGGGCATGGCAATATGTACAAAAGCACCTGACCAGCCTGATTTCAAGGCTTCTACCGCGATTTTCTCGCCAATACCACCCTCTTGACAGCCTTCTTCAATGACAATTAAAGGTTGGTTGGCTTGAAGGTTGTTGGTGATACTTGTTATATCCAAAGGTTTGACAAAACGTAAGTTAAGCAAGGAAAAACGGCGTTGATGTTGTTCTTGAAGCTGTTGCACGGCTTGTTGTGCATCTTGAAAACGTGTGCCCACGGCAATCACTAATCCTGCATCACCTTGTTGCACCAATTCGGCTTTACCCACGGGCAAAGCAACAGGTGTTTCAGGCGTTAAACCCCAGCCTGAACCACGCGGATAACGGATGGCAACGGGTCCACTGATTTCCAGTGCTGTTTTCAGCATGTGGGCAAGCTCAACTTCATTTTTCGGACACATAATGGTCATGTTTGGTAAACAGCGTAAGAAGGCGATGTCAAACGTGCCTGTATGGGTTGCACCATCTGCACCTACAATGCCTGCTCTGTCCAAACACATCACTACATGTAGATTTTGAATACAAATATCATGGATAATTTGATCATAAGCACGTTGTAAAAAGGTGGAATAAATCGCTACTACAGGTTTCATACCTGAACATGCCAATCCGCCTGCAAAAGTGAGCGCGTGTTGCTCGGCAATGCCTACATCAATGCAACGCTCAGGAAAACGCTTGGCAAAACGGGATAAACCCGTACCACCAGGCATCGCGGCAGTGATGGCGACAATGCTGGCATCTTCTTCGGCTAAATCTGCCAAGGTATCTGCAAACACATTGGTATAAGTAGCTGGTGCATTTGGATTTTTCTTGGGTTGTCCTGATTCTAAACAATAAGGGCCTAAGCCATGCCATGTTTCAGGGTCTTCTTCGGCAGGGGAGTAACCCAAGCCTTTTTTGGTCAACACATGTAATAAAGTAGGACCTTTTAAGTTTTTACAATTTTCCAAAGTGGGCAATAAATGATCAAAGTCATGCCCATCTACAGGGCCAATATAACGAAAACCCATTTCTTCAAACAATGTACCCGGTGTAATCATACCTTTGACATGCTCTTCTAGGCGTTTGGCAACATCCAAAGCACCTGGAAGTTTGTTGAGCACTTTTTTCGCGGTTTCTTTGGCGTGGGTATATGATTTTCCACTGATAATACGCGCCAAATATGATGACATCGCCCCAACATTAGGCGCAATCGACATTTCATTGTCATTGAGAATCACCAATAGATTATTGTTGTTGCCACCAGCATGGTTCAGCGCCTCAAAAGCCATGCCGCCACCCAAAGAACCATCACCAATAATAGCAATACAATGGTTGTCTTGCTGCTGTAAATCCCTGCCTATAGCAAAGCCATACGCCGCTGAAATAGATGTGGAAGCATGACCAGCGCCAAAGGCATCATGTTCGGATTCTTTGCGTTTGGTAAAACCGTTCAAACCAGCATACTGACGCATAGTGGGCATGCCTTGCAGTCTGCCCGTTAAAATTTTATGCGGATAAGACTGGTGCCCAACATCCCAAACCATTTTATCTTTGGGCGAGTCAAACACATAATGCAAAGCAATGCTTAGCTCTACCACACCCAGACCAGCCCCCAAATGTCCACCAATAGGAGCCAGCGTTTGAATCATATAATCGCGCATTTGTTGGGATAATTCAGCAAACTGCGAAACATCCAAAGCTTTTAAGTCTTGCACGCTAGAAATCGATGACAATAATGCCATATCTTTTGCGTATCCCATTATTGCCCTCGTTTTAAAATATAAAGTGCCAACTCTCGCAACTCTTTTCCTGCTTCACCGTTCAAACTATCACAAGCTTGCAACGCCAACTCACACATCTCATCTGCCAACTCACGCGCTTTTTGCACGCCCAATACGGATACATATGTCGCTTTGTTTTGCGCTTCATCTTTACCCGCGCTTTTACCCAAAGCCTCACTGCTGGCAGTGGTATCCAAAATATCATCAGCGATTTGAAAAAGCAAACCTACTGCCTTGCCATAACGTGAACATGCTGCAAAATCTTGTGGTTTTGCCCCAGCCAAACGCGCACCCGCTTCACAAGACCAACGCAATAACTCGCCTGTTTTGTGCAAATGGATGCGTTCTACTTCCAAAACATTGTCGATTTGCGTATTTTCAGCCAAAATATCCATCATTTGACCACCAACCATACCCTGACAACCTGCGGCAATACCCATATCTTTAATCATGGTCAATCGGGTATCGGCATCGGTATGAATATCGGTAAGTAACTCAAAGCTGAGTGCTTGCAAGGCATCGGCTGCCAATACAGCGGTTTCTTCATCAAATTGTTTGTGGCAAGTCGCTTTGCCACGGCGCAAATCATCATTGTCCATGCAAGGTAAATCATCATGTATCAAGGAGTAAGTATGCATGGCCTCAATGCTGACTGCTGCAGGCATGGCAAGTTGTTCGTCCGTTCCGCCACAAGCTTTGAAACAGCTTAAAAGCAGGGCAGGACGCACACGTTTGCCACCTGCCAACAAGGAATACAACATGGCATCAAACAAACGCGCAGGCACAACATCACGGCGTTGATTGAGGGTGTCTAAACAGGATTTCTCCACACTTTGAGCGTGTTTAGCTAAAAAATCAGGCGCTTGCATTAAGCGGGAGCATCTGTTTCAAGGATGTTTAAACGTTGCTCGGCATCGTCTAGCAAGGCTTCACAGCGACGCGAAAGTTTGACCCCATCTTCAAAGGCAGCAACACTTTCTTCTAAAGGTAACTTGCCTGATTCAAGTTGTTCAACTCTATCATTCAAGCCTTGCACAGCTTGTTCAAAGGATAAATTTTGATATTGCTCTGATTTGTCCAAGGTTGCTCCTGTATTTAAAAAACCAATAATAATGTTTTGCGGGTCGTGGTCAATTATTCTGCGTTTTCCTTCGACCACAGCTGTTGTAAAAAAGCATCACGACCAGAGCCTGAACGATAACGCTGGTAGTGGGATGGGTTTTTGTGGTGGTAGTTTTGATGGTAGTCTTCAGCAGGGTAAAAGTCTGAAAAAGCAAGTAGTTGGGTTGCTATTTTGGCTTTTAATTTTGGATTTTCATGTAAGTTAAGGATGCTTTTTTGTGCAATCTGTTGTTGTGTTTCGTCGTGGTAGAAAACTGCAGATTGATAGTGTTGACCTCTATCATAAAACGAACCACCTGCATCACTAGGGTCAATTTGTAACCAAAAGGTGTGCAGCAGGGTGGCATAATCGGTTCTTTCGGGGTCAAAAGTGATATGTACAGCTTCAAAATGCCCTGTTTGACCTGCACAGACTTGTTCGTAACTGGGATTTGATACAGTACCCCCCGTAAAACCTGAAACAATGTTGATCACGCCATCTATGGCTTCAAATGGCGCTACTAAGCACCAAAAGCAACCCCCTGCAAATGTGGCATGTTGATATGATGCTTTCATGTGTTAACTCCTGTGTTGCATTTGTTTTTGGCGTGAATCCAGCGTGACATAAACTCTGTGCTGCGGTGGTGATGATGATTGAGCATACTACCGATAAAATTGCTTTGTCTGTATGTTTGAAGGTGTTCAAGGTGATGTTGTATACGTTTTATCAAGGCTGAACCGTTTTTTTGCGGGTTGAAAAGCTGGTGTACAATATCAAAGCCATATTGTTGGGCATGTTGCCAATCATGTTGATTTTGATAAAGCTGAACTGCAGCAGCAGCAAAGCTTGGGGCATCATCGGCAATGCTGCCAGACCAAGGTAAACCTGCAGTCATACCCTCTGCACCCATATTTGTGGTCACATTGGGTGTACCATGACGCATAGCATCGGCAAGTTTGGTTTTAATACCTGCACCAAAACGAAGTGGGGCAAGACAAACACGACTTTGCTGCATCACTTGTCTAAGGTCTTTGGCCCTATCTTGAATGATAAAACCATCTTTGGCTTGGTGCAAAGCAGTGGCTTTGGGCGGAGTGTAAGCACCATAAATATGCAATTCAGCATGGGGTAGTTGTTGGCGAATGGGCGACCATATTTCTTGTTTAAGCCACAATACAGCATCCCAATTCGGAGCATGACGGAAATTACCTATACTAATGAAATGTTGACGTTGCTCAAAACTAGGGCTGTGCTGATGAATATGTTCTGGCTGAATCATAAAAGGGCATAAATGCAGCAGGTCAGGATGGATATGGAAGTGGTTTTGTAATAATTCAAGCTCATAATCGGAGATAAGTAGGCTTAAATCTGAGCGATAAATAGAAGCGACTTCTCGTAGGGCGATGGCATTGTGTAGGTCAACATCTTGGACTTTTCGTTGTGCTTTATGGGCTTGTTGACGGGCATCACGCAAGAAGTGTAAGTCAATCGTCTCTAATATACGCAAGGCTTGAGGGCAGTGTTTTGCCACACGCCAGCCAAACTGCTCTTCCATTAGAAAACGATCAAACAACACGATATCAGGTTGTAAGTTGCTGATATATGCATCAAAAGCATCATCGTTGACTTCAATACAATGGCTTTGAATACCCATATCTTGTAGTTGCAGACTATGTTCTGTGGGTGTGGCGGGGCTGGTGAAATGCATTTGCCAATCATGGCTTGAAAAAAGGTTAATCAGCTCTGAAAAACGCACCCCAGCACCTGTAGAGTTGGGCTCTGGCCATACATAACCAATGATAAGTATTTTCATGTTTTTCCTTGTAAAAATAAAGGCATAGACAAAGGTTTTTCAATGGTTATCGTTGCTGCACTTACTCGGAGGTTTTTAACCATGGCTCGTGTTACCATTGAAGATTGTATTCGTCATTATCCTAACCGCTTTGAAATGGTGGTTTTAGCTGCGCGTCGCGCTCGCCAGTTGCAGAATGGTATGCCAAGTGTGCTTGAAGATGAAGGACATAAACCAGCAGTGCAAGCTTTAAAAGAGTTGGGCGAAGGTTATGTGACTTGGGATAATGTATTTGAACTTGAAGAACAAGAGCGTTTGCAAGCATTAGCTCAGGACGATCTTGAAGCATAAATACAGCCATATGGCTCATGGTGCTGGGTTCATATAGACGCATATCCATGAGTCGTATCTTTGAGATTACGCAACAAATTAAAAGCTACCTGCCCAAGGCAGATGTAGAACTTATCAACAGGGCTTATGTGTTTGCTGCCCATGCCCATGCCAGACAAAGGCGCAGCTCGGGTGACTTGTATATCATGCACCCTCTCGCTGTGGCGAAGAATCTGGTTGATTTAAAGTTGGATGTATCTTCTGTGGTGACTGGATTACTGCATGATACGGTTGAAGATACCCATGTTACCATCACGGATATCGAACAACGTTTTGGCGAAGAAATTGCCCGTTTGGTGGATGGTGTCACCAAAGTGGGTAAAATTCACTTTCGCTCCTCTGAACACAAAAAAGCAGAAAACTTCCGCAAAATGATTATGGCAACTGCCCAGGATTTGCGGGTATTGATGGTCAAACTTGCCGACCGCTTACATAATATGGAAACGCTTCACTTCATGCCTGAGCGTAAGCGGCAACGTATTGCCATTGAAACCATGGAAATTTATGCGCCACTTGCCCATCGTTTGGGCATTCATTGGGTCAAACAGCGCATGGAAGACCTTGCGTTTGCCCATATTGAACCCGAAGCTTATCAGGCGTTGAGCGAAAAGTTAGCCGATAAAATTGATTTTTTACAACAAACACAATCACGCTTGGAAGGCATTTTACAAGAGGTACTGAGCCGACAAGGCATAGAAGCCCAAGTGCAAGGGCGCATGAAACATATGTATAGCCTGCATCAGAAAATGCAGCGAAAACACCTTGATTTTGATGAGATTTTTGATTTTATAGCTTTTAGGGTGATTGTGGATGATACACCAAGTTGTTATCAAGTGTTGGGCATGATTCATAGCTTGTATCGACCTGTGCCTGGTCGTTTTAAAGATTATATTGCGCTGCCTAAACCCAATGGTTATCAATCGTTACAAACAGCAGTCATTGGACCTGATAACTTTCGTATTGAGGTGCAAATTCGTACGGAAAGTATGCATAAATATGCTGAAGATGGTGTGGCTTCGCATTGGTTGTATAAAAGTGATGACCCTAAAGCACTTAAAGATCAGCAAAACTTCCAATGGTTGAAACAATTAACAGAACTGCTGCAAACAGCTGAAAATCCAGGCGAATTTTTAGAAAATGTACGTTTGGACTTGTTTGTGCAGGAGGTTTATGTGTTTACCCGTGATGGTGACTTGTTTGCCTTACCACGCGGTAGCACCACGCTTGATTTTGCTTATGCGATTCATACGGATGTTGGTAATCGTTGTGTGGGTATGCGAATCAATGGGGAACATGCGGACTTCCATTATAAGCTTTGTAATGGTGATCAGATTGAAGTATTAACATCAACCGAGCAAACGCCTTCGCGCAAATGGCTCAACATTGTGCAAACTCCAAGAGCCAGACAAAGCATTCGCCATTGGTTTAGAGAGCAAGAAAGAGAGACTGCTATCCAATTGGGTGAACACTTGTTGCAACATGCTATTGGCGTGGACTTTATCCATCAAGGCATTTTAGACTTTGCTGCTTGTGATGATGTTGAGGCATTACACGAAAAACTTGGGCGGGGTGATTTAGAAGTCACGGACTTGCTTGCTTTTGTCAATAAAGGGTTATCTAAGTCGTCGGTTCGCAGCTCGTTGGCGCATGTATTCATGCAGGCATCGAGTTGTTGTTATCCTATCCCCGGTGATACGGTGGTCGGTTCATTTGAAGCAGGCAAGGGCTTTTTATTACATGATGCTCAATGTCCTATGGTCTTTAAATCCGATGCGCAGCGCTGGATTGATGTCGATTGGAATGCCAGCAGTGATGCGTTGTACAAGACGGGCATTGAAGTGTTTAGTCAGAACCAACGCGGCTCATTGGGTTTGATTACATCATGTGTTTCTGAGCAAGCCGCGAACATTGCAGATTTAAAGATTGAGCAACGCCCTGGCGCACTTTCATCGTTGTATTTCTTGTTGGAAGTACAAGACAGAACCCACTTAGCGCGTATTTTCAAAGCACTTAAAGCCATGCCACATGTGGCGAAAGTTCGCCGACATATTCCGCAACAGATGCCACAAAGCCAAGCTTCATCACGCCTTAGCTCTATGATGCGCAGCGTCACCAGCTTTGGACAACAGCTTGGTCAGAGTATTAAAGATAAAACCACAAGGAAAAAACCATGAATACACTACAACCCATACATAGCGACAACGCACCTCAAGCAGTAGGCGCATATAGCCAAGCGATGTTGCATCAAGGACTGTTGTATACTTCAGGTCAGATTGGTTTAGTGCCAACAACGGGTAAGATGGTTGCTGATGATGTGGCATCTCAGGCAGCACAAGTGGTGAAAAACTTAACTGCAGTCATCCAACAAGCTGGCTCTGACCTTGATAAGATTATTAAAGTCACGATTTTTCTTGAAGACATGGCTGATTTTCCTGTGGTGAATCAAATTTATGCTGACTGGTTGGGCAAACATCGTCCAGCACGTTCTACTGTTGCTGTGGCAGGGTTACCTTTGGCGGCGAAAGTTGAGATGGACTGTGTAGTTGCAGTAGGTTAGGCTATAAATCATAATGGAAGAAAGTACCCCAACAGCAGCATTTATTATCACAGTATTGATTGCTGTGGGTGCGCAATTGATTGCGG
>JAUZQU010000159.1 GCA_030950835.1 Mariprofundaceae bacterium
AATAGTCGCTTGGAAATATCGGATTCTGATGTGCCTTTGGATCAAGGCACGTTGCGTGTTGATGATATCTTGATGACTGTTGATACCCTGTTGAAACTGCGTGATGGTATTGGTGAAGTGGATGATATTGATCATCTTGGAAATCGTCGTTTACGTTCAGTTGGCGAGTTGTTGGAAAACCAAATCCGTATTGGTTTGATTCGTATGGAACGTGCCATTCGTGACCGTTTGAGCAATGCTGAAATTTCTGAAATGATGCCATCTGACTTGGTCAACTCCAAGCCGCTTATTGCCTCGGTGCGTGAGTTCTTTGGTTCATCGCAACTATCTCAATTTATGGATCAGACCAACCCGTTGTCTGAAGTTACACACAAACGCCGTCTTTCTGCGCTTGGCCCTGGTGGTTTGTCGCGTGATCGTGCTGGATTTGAAGTGCGTGATGTACATCCAACGCATTATGGTCGTTTATGTCCGATTGAGACACCAGAGGGGCCAAACATTGGTCTGATTAACTCCTTGTCCTCATTTGCCAAAGTGAACGACTTTGGTTTTATTGAAACGCCGTATCGTAAAGTTGGTAAGGGTAAAGTGACCCGTGATGTGGTATATTTGTCTGCCATTGATGAAGCAGGGCATATCATTGCCCAAGCCAATGCTAAAGTGGATGATAAAGGTCAGTTTGAGGCTAAATTTGTGCAGTGTAGGCAAGATGGTGAATTTGTCATGGTGCCGCCTGAAGAAATCCATTATATGGATGTTTCACCTTCGCAAGTGGTGTCTGTTTCTGCGGGTTTGATTCCTTTCTTAGAGCATGATGATGCAAACAGAGCGTTGATGGGTTCGAACATGCAGCGTCAAGCTGTACCACTTGTGCGTGCTGAGAAGCCGTTGGTGGGAACTGGTATGGAAGCTGAAGTGGCGCGTGATGGTGGTGTGTCTGCTGTAGCCCGCCGTGGTGGTGTTGTGGAGCGTGTAGATTCTGCGCGTATTGTGGTGCGTGTGCATGATGATGAGCAAGTTGAAGGCGAGCCTGGTATTGATGTATACCGTTTGTTCAAATACCGTCGTTCGAATCAAAACACCTGCTTTAATCAGCGCCCTATTGTTAAAGTAAACGATATTATTGCTACAGGTGACATCATTGCCGATGGCCCTTCTATGGATAGAGGCGAGCTGGCTTTGGGTCGCAATGTGCAAGTAGCTTTGATGCCTTGGCGTGGTTACAACTTCGAAGATGCGATTGTGATTTCTGAGAAGTTGGTTAAAGACGATGTTTATACCTCGATTCACATTGAAGAGTTTAAATGTATTGCACGTCAAACCAAATTGGGTGACGAAGAGATTACCAGTGATATTCCCAATGTCAGCGAAGATGCGCTGCGTCATTTGGATGAATCGGGCATTGCTTATGTTGGTGCTGAAGTTAAAACAGGTGATGTGTTGGTGGGTAAAATTACCCCTAAAGGTGAAAGCCAACTCTCGCCAGAAGAGAAATTATTACGCGCTATTTTTGGTGAAAAAGCCTCTGATGTGCGTGACTCATCATTACGCGTCAAACCGGGTGATGAAGGTGTAGTGATTGATGTTCAGGTCTTTACGCGCAGGGGTGATGAGAAAAATTCACGCGCCAAATCCATTGAAGAAGCATCGGTTGAGCAGCTTTATTCCGATAAAGAAGACGAACGCCGTACTTTAGAAGAAAATGTGCGTTCACGTTTGCAAGTATTACTTGCAGGTCAGCAGTCGGTGAAAGTCAAAGGTTTAACTTCGGGTGATACCATCCCTGATGATCATTTGGCTGCATTGAGTGTGCGTGATTTATCATCACTTTCAGTAGCCGATGATGCGATTAATACCCAAGTAGCTTCGATTTTGAGCAATATGGATGAAGAACGTGAACGTCTTGAGCAACGTTTTGAAGAGAAAGTTGCTAAAGTGCGTGAAGGTTCAGAATTGAAACCTGGTGAACTTACTGTAGTCAAAGTATTCGTGGCGATTAAGCGTAAGTTGCAGCCGGGTGATAAAATGGCTGGTCGTCATGGTAACAAAGGTGTGATTTCGGTGATTGTGCCTGAAGAAGACATGCCTTATGCCGTTGATGGTAAAAGTGTAGATGTGTGTTTGAACCCATTGGGTGTGCCTTCGCGAATGAACATTGGGCAGATTTTTGAAGTACATATGGGTCATGCAGCCAAAGAGTTGGGTCGTCGTCTGGATGAGATGGTTAAAGCTGAAGTGGCGATTGAAGAGCAGCGTACATTCTTGCTTGAAATCTATGAAGGTGATGCCGCAGCGACTGCCAATATCAAGAAGATGGGTGCTAAAAGCATTGCAGGTTTGGTGGATACGCTAAAAGACGGTGTGCCTATAGCTACGCCAGTATTTGATGGTGCTAAAGAAGCCGATATTACCCATATGCTCAACTTGGCAGAAGTGGATACGGATGGTCAAATGGTATTGTATGATGGTTATACAGGCGAAGCATTTGATAGACCTGTGACTGTTGGTCAAATGTATATTCTGAAATTACATCACTTGGTGGATGAGAAGATTCATGCACGTTCTACTGGCCCTTATTCATTGGTTACACAACAACCATTGGGTGGTAAAGCACAATTCGGTGGTCAGCGTTTTGGTGAGATGGAAGTGTGGGCATTGGAGGCTTATGGCGCGTCACATATCTTGCAAGAGATGTTGACGGTGAAAGCGGATGATGTGCAAGGTAGAACGAAAATGTATGAGTCGATTGTGCGCGGTGACATGAAATTTGAAGCGGGTATCCCTGAATCATTTAATGTGATGGTCAAAGAGATGAATGCGTTGGGTATTGATATGGCTATGGTCAAAAAACCTGTAGAAGACGAAGGAGAATAAGGCATGCAAGAATTATTTAATTTATTCCAAAAACCAAGTCGCGCTGATGACTTTGATGGTCTTCGTGTGGGTTTGGCTAGTCCTGAAAAAATTCGTTCATGGTCGTATGGTGAGGTAAAGAAACCTGAAACCATCAACTACCGTACCTTCAAACCTGAACGTGATGGTTTGTTTTGCGCCAAAATCTTTGGCCCGATTAAAGATTACGAATGTTTGTGTGGTAAATACAAACGTTTGAAACATCGTGGTGTGGTGTGTGAAAAATGCTCGGTGGAAGTGATTCAATCTAAAGTACGTCGTGAACGTATGGCGCATATCGATTTAGCAGCACCTGTAGCGCACATCTGGTTCATGAAATCATTGCCTTCGCGTATTGGTTTGTTGCTGGACAAAACACTTAAAGAACTTGAACGTGTTTTGTATTTTGAGTCCTATGTGGTGCTTGACCCAGGTTTGACATCTTTGGATCAATACCAGTTGTTGACTGAAGAAGAATACATCGAAGCTTTTGAAGAGTATGGTGAAGAATTCCGCGCTGCTATGGGTGGCGAGGCTTTGCGTGAGATGTTGAAAAACATTGATTTAGAAGAAGAACGCCAGTCATTGCGTGCGCAAATTGCCGCAACCAAAGCAGTGACCAAGCTCACTAAACTGACCAAACGTCTGCAAACCATTGAAGCGATGGTTGGCTCTGGAAATCGCCCTGAGTGGATGATTCTGGAAGTGATTCCTGTGCTTCCTCCAGAAATTCGCCCTTTGGTTCCTTTGGATGGTGGTAGGTTTGCCACATCGGATTTGAATGATTTATATCGCCGTGTGATTAACCGCAACAACCGTTTGAAACGTTTGTTGGAGTTGAATGCACCTGACATCATCACGCGTAATGAAAAACGTATGTTGCAAGAATCTGTAGATGCCTTGTTTGATAATGCGCGTCGTTCTAAGCCGATTGCAGGTAATAATCGTCGTCCTTTAAAATCATTGTCTGATGTGATTAAAGGTAAACAAGGTCGTTTCCGTCAAAACTTGTTGGGTAAACGTGTGGATTACTCGGGTCGTTCGGTCATTGTAGTTGGTCCTGAATTAAAACTACATCAATGTGGTTTGCCGAAGAAAATGGCCTTGGAATTGTTCAAGCCGTTCATCTACCACAAGCTAGAGCTGCGTGAGCTGGCAACCACCATCAAACAAGCACGTAAACTTGTTGAACAAGGTATTCCTGAAGTATGGGATATTTTGGCAGAAGTGATTCATCAACATCCAGTCCTGCTCAACCGTGCGCCAACTTTGCATAGGTTGGGTATCCAAGCCTTTGAACCGATTTTGATTGAAGGTAAAGCGATTCAGTTGCATCCATTGGTTTGTACAGCTTTCAATGCTGACTTTGATGGTGACCAAATGGCGGTTCACGTTCCTTTGTCCATTGAAGCACAAGTTGAAGCGCGCGCTTTGATGATGGCATCGAATAACGTGTTATCACCAGCAACAGGTAAACCTGTGATTGTACCTACCCAAGATATGGTGTTGGGTATTTATTACTTGACGCGTGAACGTCCTTTTGAGCCGGGTGAAGGTATGATTTTCGCCTCTGCGGATGAAGTGCAACGTGCTTATGATGCAGACGTAGTGAACATTCATACGCGTATTACTTGCCGTATTCGTGGCAAACGTGAGAAAACGACTGTAGGCCGTGCTATTTTGTCGACGATTCTTCCTGAAGCATTGGAATTCTCTAGCATTAACCGTGTGATTGGTAAAAAAGAAGCAGCCATCTTGATTGAAGAGTGTTTTGTGATTTCGGGTACCAAAGCGACTGTACTCTTGGCAGATCGCTTGAAACACTTGGGTTATACTTTCGCTACACGTTCGGGCGCATCATTCTGTTTGAATGACGTGATTATTCCTGATAATAAAGTGAGCTTGGTGAAAGGCACGGAAGATGAAGTGCAAGAAGTACAACAGCAATATCGTGATGGTTTGATTACATCGGGTGAGCGTTACAATAAAGTCATCGATTTATGGACCAATACCACGGAAAAAGTGGCGCGCTCTATGATGGATAACCTACAAACTGAGCAAGTAACATCGGCTGATGGCAGCAAAACCGAGTCTATGACGACGTTTAACTCTGTTTATATGATGGCTGACTCTGGAGCGCGTGGTTCGGCTCAGCAGATTCGTCAATTGGCGGGTATGCGTGGTTTGATGGCAAAACCTGATGGTTCTATCATTGAAACACCGATTACAGCCAACTTCCGTGAAGGTTTGACCGTATTACAATACTTTATCTCTACCCATGGTGCACGTAAAGGTCTTGCCGATACTGCATTGAAAACAGCCAACTCTGGTTATTTGACCCGTAGATTGGTGGATGTTGCCCAAGATTGCGTGATTCGTGAGCAAGACTGTGGCACTGAGCAAGGCATTACGATTGCTGACCTTGTAGATGGCGGCGAAGTGATTGAGCCTATGTCTGAGCGTGTGCTTGGTCGTGTGTTGCTTGAAGCGGCAGTTGATCCACTTTCAGGCGTTGAAATTGCAGCTGCTGGCTCTATGGTCAATGAAGATTTGGTCATTAAAATTGACGAATCCAACATCGAACGCTTACGTATCCGCTCGGTATTGACTTGCGAATCTGATGATGGTGTTTGTGCTACTTGTTATGGTCGTGACCTTGGTCATGGCACGCCAGTGGGCATGGGTGAAGCCGTAGGTGTGATTGCTGCACAATCGATTGGTGAACCAGGTACACAGCTTACTATGCGTACTTTCCACGTTGGTGGTACGGCATCGCGTTCTACTGAACAAGCCAGTGTTGAAGCCAAATTCAATGGTACAGTACGCTTAGAGCATGAGATTGTGGTAACTGATACCCAAGGCTCTGAAATTGTCATTAACCGTCATACCGAGTTGTTGGTGATGGATTTGCAGGGCAAAGAAGTAGAGCGTCATCGTATTCCTTATGGTGCACGTTTGTTGCTGAAATCGGGCGAAGAAGTGAAAAAAGGCAACACCTTGGCAGAATGGGATCCATACACCATGCCGTTGATTGCGGAAGTGGATGTTAAAGTGCGTTATGTTGACATTGAAGAGGGCAAAACTATCCGCGAAGATGTGGATGAAGTGACTGGTCTTTCTTCACGTGTGGTGATTCAAGGCAGTGATGCTGGATCTGCGGCTTTGCGTCCACAAATGCAGTTGGTTGATCCGCTGAACCCTGATGATGACCCTATTGTGATTGCCCGTACCAATGTTCCAGCGCGTTATTTCTTGTCGCCAGGTGCGATTATGAACCGTGAACATGCAGAAGAAGTGAAAGCGGGCGATGTGTTGGCGCGTATTCCGCGTGAAACATCGAAAACCAAAGATATTACAGGTGGTTTGCCGCGTGTTGTTGAGCTATTTGAATCACGCAAACCAAAAAGCTTGGCATTTATTGCTGCAGCAGATGGTACGATTGCTTTTGGTAAGGATATTCGTGGTAAACGTCGTATTTATGTAGAGCCTGATGATGGTGGCGATGCCTTTGAGTATCAGATTCCTAAAGGTTCACACATCAACGTACAAGAGGGTGACCGTGTGCGTAAGGGTGAGCGTTTGATGGAAGGTTCACCTGCGCCGCATGACATTTTGAAAGTGTTGGGTGTTGAAGCATTGTCGAACTATTTGACGGATGAAGTGCAAGAAGTTTACCGTTTGCAAGGCGTGAAAATTAACGACAAACACATTGAAGTGATTGTTCGTCAAATGATGCGTCGTGTACAAATCATGGATCCAGGCGCATCTACCTATGTTGCTGGTGAACAGGTAGAGCGTAAGAAAGTGATTCGTTTGAACCGCAAGCTTGTTGCCGATGGTAAAACGCCAGTGCGCTTTGAACCTGTGTTGTTGGGTATTACCAAAGCATCGTTGAATACGGAGTCATTCATTTCAGCGGCATCATTCCAAGAGACTACAAGGGTGATTACCGAAGCTGCCTTGGCTGGTAAAACCGATTGGTTGAACGGCTTGAAAGAGAACGTGATTCTTGGTCGTTTGTTACCAGCGGGTACGGGTATGGCGATGCGCAATATTCCTCAACCAGGTGGCGATGAAGAAGAAAGCCTAGAAGAGGATGTTGAAGTTGTAGTGGATGGCGAGGTCAACGTTGAAGAAGCTGTAGTAGCAGAAACTGCGGTTGAAGAAGCCGTAGTAACAGAAACAGAGGCTGAGGAAGTAGCTGTTGACGAAGACACGCACACTGAAGCGTAAGTGAAAAGGGCACCTTAGGGTGCCTTTTTTGTATGATGTGTAGGAATGGATGTAAAAAGAGGTTAGTCATGTTTCAAAATTTTTTCGGTTTGTTCTCAAGGGATATTTCTATTGATCTGGGTACTGCCAACACTCTGATTTATGTGCGCGGTGAAGGCATTGTGCTGAATGAACCTTCAGTCGTGGCAGTATATGAAGGTGGTGGACCGAAAAATCGACGTGTATTGGCAGTTGGGCAGGATGCCAAACGTATGTTGGGGCGGACACCTGATTCGATTCGTGCCATTCGCCCACTCAAAGATGGGGTGATTGCTGATTTTGTCGTGACCGAAGAAATGTTGAAACAATTTATCCGCAAAGTACATAAACGTGCTTGGGGTATTGCGCCGCGTATCGTGATTTGTGTGCCTTATGGCTCTACGCCTGTAGAACGCAGGGCGATTCGTGAGTCTGCCTTGTCGGCAGGAGCGCGCCAAGTATTTTTGATTGAAGAGCCCATGGCAGCAGCTATTGGTGCTGGTTTACCTGTCACCGAAGCGAACGGCTCTATGGTGGTGGATATTGGTGGCGGCACGGCTGAAATTGCCGTGATCAGTTATGGTGGTATTGTCTATTCGCGTTCAGTGCGCGTGGGTGGGGACAAATTTGATGATGCTATTATCAACCATTTACGTCGTAAATACAGCTTGTTGGTTGGCGCACCTACTGCAGAAAAGATAAAAATGACTTTGGGCACTGCCTGTGCGCAAGAAACACGTAGGGAAATGAATGTGAAAGGGCGTGACTTGATTAATGGCGTGCCGAAAAACTTACTCTTGGATGATTCTGACGTGTTGGAAGCCTTGGTTGAACCCGTGAATGCGATTGTTGAAGGTGTCAAAGTATGTTTGGAGCGTACACCACCAGAATTATCGGCAGATATTGTGGATAAAGGCATTGTTTTGACGGGTGGTGGAGCTTTATTAACGGGTTTGGACACATTATTGCGTGATGAAACGGGTTTGCCAGTGACCGTGGCAGATAACCCTCTAAACTGCGTGGTCTTGGGCAGTGGCAGGGTACTTGAGGAGTTGGATAAAATGCACGGCGTGTTGTTTGAAGAGTAAACATGCGCTCTGGTGTTGCATATCAAGTGCGCCATTTTTGGTGGTTATTACTTTTTCTAGTCGCGTTGATTTTGGTTGCTTATTTACCTGTCGGTCAAAAGCTTAGCCTAGCCATAGCGCCAGTATTACATGTAGTGCAAGCACCTGTGCGTTGGTACGATGCTGCTTATTTGTGGTTTGAATCATCACAAACCTTACAAACTAAATACAGCCAACTTGGCGAACTACAACTACAGCAACAAAGCAGATCTTTAGAACTCACCGCCCTACGCACCGAAAACCGTCAACTTCGACGTTTGTTGAAGATAAGCCAAACATCGACTTATACTTGGCAGGTTGCGCGGGTGATGAGCCGAAGCCCTGAAGAAAAAAGCCGCAGTTTGATTTTAGATGTAAGCCATGCGCAACGTGATGACATTATTATATCCGATGAAGGTTTAGTGGGTTTGGTGGATGAGGTGAGTCCACAATATGCTGTGGTGCGCACTATTCTTGATGCTTCGATTGCCGTACCTGTGACCACGAAAAAAAGTCATTTGGCAGCATTGATACGCGGTGATGGGACGCATCTGTTGGTAGACTTTGTGCCTATAGATTTAGCTCCAGAAGTGGGGGATATATTGTTGACCAGTGGTGCTGGTGGTTTATATCCAGCTGGTATTCCTGTGGCTGTGGTGGAGTCGGTTCAAGCGATTGAAGACGGCGTATTTGCCCAAGTACATGCTAGTCCAGTGGCGCATTGGCAACGCAATGCGTGGTTGGCGATTGCCAGCCAACAACATTAAAGATGCTCTTTTGAATATCCTGTGGCTTGGCTAAGATGAATACACTGGCTTTATTATCGTATGCATTGTTGGGTCTGATTGTGAACATGAGCTTTTCGGCAGGTTTTGCCCAAGCAGATTGGTGTTTAGCGATTTTGTTGGCTGCACTATTGAGCTATAGACAGAATTGGCTTTGGGTATTGCCGTGTATATGTTTACATGACTTGGTATTGTATCACAGCATTGGTGTCGCCTTCCCATATTTTATAGCTATTACTTTTATCATCACCTATACAGATCAACGTCTGGGTCAATCTCAGCATCAGCGTTGGCTGGCTTTGTTTGTGGGCTGTTTTCCTTTATGGATGGCAGGTGTGGGTATATGGAACTGTGTATTGACCCTCACTTTAAGTGTAATGATATGGTCATTTTTATCGTATAGACGCGAGAAGGCTTATGTGGAACCAGCTTGAAATAAGGCAACGTTATGAGCAGCGTATTCAGGTGTGTATGCTAGCCTTAGTATGTTTATTGCTATTGTTGTTTGGGCGTATGGTGCAGTTGCAATGGGTGCAATACCAACAACATTTTACCCAAGCTGAAGATAACCGTATTCATGTATCACCTATTTTGCCGACACGTGGTGTCATGTTTGACCGTCATGGTTTGGGCTTGGCAGTGAATAAAATATCCTACCAAGTGACCTTTATTCCTGAACGTAGTTCTGATGTGCAAGCAAGTTTACAAGCGTTGCAAGCATTGATGTCTTGGTCAGACTATAAATTAAAACAGATGGTTAAACGTATCAGCCAAGCGCGTTCGGATCGTGCGGTATTGTTGATGGACAAGTTACCTTGGTCAGTTGTTGCACCATTAGCCTCGCGTTTGCATCACTTTGCAGGGGTGGATGTGGTGGCAAGTACGCACCGTTCTTACCCCTATGCCGCCTTAACCTCACATATGGTGGGTTATTTGTCTTTGGTGCGTCAAGAAGATATTCAAAAGGGTTATTTGCGTACTGAATATGTGGGCAGGAGTGGTTTAGAGCGCATTTTAGAAGCGCGGCTGCATGGTAAATTGGGTTATAAACATGAAGAAGTGAATGCCAAAGGACGCAGGGTAGCAGTATTAAAAACGGTGCAACCCAATATGGGCGAAAGTATTCATTTGAGTGTGGACGTGAAAATTCAGGCAGTAGCTGCTGCCGCTTTGGGTGAGCGAACAGGGGCTGTGGTGGTGATGGATGTGCATACTGGAGAAGTCCTCACGCTATTAAGCCAGCCTGGTTATGATAGTAATAAGTTCATTACAGGCTTGGAAACTGAACAATGGAACACATGGCTCAATGATGAAGAACGTCCACTGTTAAACCGCACAACACAAGCTGCATATCCACCTGCATCCACCATGAAAATGGTCACTTCCTTTGCGGGTTTGGCACATGGTTTGAGTCTGGCAAGTGGTTCAACCCAATGCCCTGGTTATATTGAGTTGGCAGATCGTAAAATTCGTTGCTGGAAGAAACGCGGACATGGTAAAGTCGATTTACACGATGCTTTGGTGCATTCTTGTGATGTATACTTTTATGAAATGGGTGATGCCTTGGGTATGAAACGCTTGACGGCTGAGGCGAATCGCTGGGGTTTTGGTGAAAAAACAGGTATCAACTTGCCGCCTGAAGCACGTGGCATTTTACCAGCAGACAAACCAAAATCAGGGCGGAAAAGGTGGTACCGTGGTGAAACTATGATTACAGCTATTGGACAAGGTGCAGTGACGGTGACACCACTACAAATGGTGAGGTTTGCGGCGGCTATTGCCAATGGCGGCAAGATTTTAACACCACTTTTAGAAAAAGGAGAGGCTGTGCAAGTGCAACGGCAGGTTGATGTGCAGGCGCAACACCTTATGCAGGTGCGGCAGGGTATGCGAGATGTGGTCGCCAAAAGAACGGGTACAGCGCATAGGGCGCTTGCAGCTGCTGCATGGACGGTGGCAGGAAAAACGGGTACGGCTCAAGTGGTTAAAATGTCTGAAGATGAATCGCGCAGCTTCTCGGATGCAAAAAAACACCAAGATCATGCTTGGTTCATGGGTTATGCGCCTTATGACAACCCACAAGTGGCGATTGCAGTATTTGTGGAACACGGCGGACATGGTGGTAGTGATGCTGCGCCCGTGGCACGGCGTATTGTAGATGCCTTGGCAGCTCAGGAGAAATTACCATGATGTCGGTATTTCAACGTATGGATGTGGTATTGCTGTTATGCCTTGCCTGTTTAGCAGCGTTGGGTATGGCAACCTTATATGCCGCTGTGCATATGGGAGAAATCGCGGTTTGGCATAAACAAGGTATGTTTTGGTTGTTGGGTATATTGGCTTTTTTGCTCATGTGTTTTGTGCCGATTCGTGTGGTGGGTTTGCTGACGTGGCCAGTATATGTATTGACGATTATAGCTTTGATTTTGGTGCCTTTGGTGGGAGATATACAAATGGGTGCGCGTCGCTGGTTGGACTTGGGTGTGATGCGTATACAGCCTTCTGAGCTGATGAAATGGGTGCTGATGTTTACCTTGGCATATTGGTTTGCTATGCGGGAGGCATCGAGTTTGCGTCATTTGGGTGTAGCAGCATTGTGTACGATGATACCCGCAGCTTTGATTGTGATTCAGCCCGACTTGGGCACAGCTTTGGTATTATTGCTCGCGGCTATAGCTATGATTTTGGCAGCAGGTTTTCCGTGGTCATGGTTTATAGGTCTTTTGATTGCCAGTCCTTTTGCTGCTTATGTGATGTGGCAATATATGTATGACTACCAAAAAACACGGGTATTGAGCTTCTTAAACCCAGAATTAGACCCTTTAGGTGCAGGTTACCATGTGATTCAATCATCGATTGCGATTGGTTCTGGCGGCATTTTTGGCAAGGGTTATTTAGAAGGAAGTCAGTCGCGTTTGCACTTTTTACCTGAGCAACATACCGACTTTATTTTTGCCGTCTTTGCTGAAGAAGGTGGTTTGCTTGCCACAGCATTGTTGTTTGTACTGTATGCGGTGTTGATTATTCGTATGTTGATGATTGCTTTGCATGCACATAGCCGTTTTGCGGGTTTGATTTGTATTGGTGTAGCTTCGATTTTCACTTTATATGTATTTGTGAACATTGGCATGGTATCAGGTTTGTTGCCTGTGGTAGGGGTACCTTTACCGTTCATGAGTTATGGTGGCTCTGCCTTGTTGACGATGTTGGTGGCAGTGGGTGTGGTGATGCGTGTGGCGATTGAGTCTACAGATAAAGTAAGCTGGCAGCGCCCTGGTAGTCCGTTGTGTTGAGAGGGGAGTGCTGAGAATGAAACCATATTATCTGGATTATAATGCGACATGTCCGCAGCTTGAAGTTGTGAGCAAGGTTATGCAGGAAGTGGCGGATCAGGCGTTTGGCAACCCTTCGAGCATGCATTGGGCTGGGCGTAATGCTAGGCGTTACTTGGATGATGCGCGGGATCAGATTGCCAAGTATTTAGCTGTGGAGTCAGCAAGTGTTGTGTTTACTTCAGGGGCGACTGAAGCCAATAATATGGTGATTCAGGGTGTGATGGCGCAACATGAGACTGGGCATGTGGTGATGTCAGCGATTGAACACCCTGCTACGCTGTTGACGGTGCAAATGATGTGTCAGCGTTCATCAGGCTGGAGTGTTAGTGAAGTAAAACCTGATGCCGATGGTAAAGTGAACGCGAAAAGCTTGCTTGAGGCTTGCCATGATGATACGAAGCTGCTGTGTTTGATGTGGGTAAACAATGAAACAGGGGTGATTCAGCCAGTACAAGAAGTGGTGGAGGCTTGCCGAGACAGAGGCATTGCGGTGTTGGTGGATGGAGTGCAAGCATTGGGCAAGCTGGATGTAAACTTATCCACTTTGGCTGCGGATTATGTCAGTTTCTCAGCGCATAAAATTGGCGGGCCGCGTGGTTTGGGTATCTTGGTGCAGCGTAGAGGTGTGAAGCTTGAGTCGTTGATGATAGGTGGCGGACAAGAGCGTGGGCGGCGTTCAGGAACTGAAAACGTTGCAGGTGCGGCGGGTTTTGCAGCGGCATTGGGTCAACATGATTATGCACAACTTGCAGCTTTGAGGGATAGCTTTGAAGAGAAGTTGTTGGTAGCGCTTCCTGATGTACATGTCTTTGGACAAAACCATGTACGCGCGGGTAATACCAGCATGTTTAGCATCCCTGGCCTAGAAGGGGAGACATTGCTGATGCAAATGGATTTGGCAGGTTTTGCTGTGGCATCGGGGTCTGCGTGTTCATCGGGCAAACGTGACCCTTCGCATGTATTGATGGCAATGGGTGTTTCTGACGTGTTGGCCAAGGGTAGTTTGCGTATTAGTTTTGGTTTTGAACATGATGAAGCTGTGTTGGATCGTTTGGTGCAAACGTTATTAAACATAAGACAGCGCCTCAAAAAGATGAGCGGACGCTGACAGTGTTACTGTTATCACTGCTCTTTGTCCTCCATAAAATGAACTTCATGAAGTTTATATAGAAGGGTCATTCTTGCGCGCTGACTAACTATCCAAGCCCAACATTTCACGCATGGCAGCCATGTGGGCATTGGCTTCATCTTGGGAAGCAGCTCTGCCTTCTTCGTCATCGGCTGCTTTATCGACCCAAAACAACACCTCAGCATCGGGTTCTTTTAAGAAGGAGGAAGGTCCCATTTTTTCCACCTGCCCAAACTTGCGATGTGATTTGGCATAACTAAGCGTCAACATAAATCTAGCGCGGGTCATGGCAACATACATCAATCGCCTTTCTTCTTCTAAGCGGTTTTCTTCTATGGCGTGTTTATGGGGGAAAGTTCCTTCTTCCATGGCGACTACAAAAACATGCGAAAACTCCAAACCTTTGGCAGCATGTACCGTCATCAAGCGGACTTGTGCTTGCGGGTCATCTTCTTCGTTATCGGCCATTAAAAAGATATGTTGTAGGAACTGGCTTAAGTCGCCGCCATTTTCACTGTGGCGCAACCACCAGCGGCGCAAACCCATGATATTACCCATGCGTCTTTCTGCCTCATCTTCATCTTCTGCCTCAGCGCGGATGGCATCTTCAAGCCCAGAGCGGTCTAACAACATATCAAAGGCATCATCGGCTTCACCGTGCAAAAAGACATGTTCACATTCGACCAACATTTGCCCAAAAGCGCGCAAGACATCGGCTCTGCGGTGTTGAAAGTCATCCTCTAAGGCAGCTTCAAGTAAGGAGCTTTGTTTTTCAAAGGCAAATTGACCTAAAATCTCCAAAGCTTTGCTGCCAATACCACGTCTGGGGCGAGAAATGGCACGCATAAATGCCAAATCATCAGAGAAATTGCCGATGAGACGTAAATAGGATAAAAAGTCTTGAATTTCAGCTCTGTCAAAAAAGGAAAGACCGCCACTGACATGGTAAGGCACACCTGCTTCGCGCAAAGCCATTTCAAAGGCGCGAGAGCGAAAAGATGCCCTGTATAAAATGCAAAAGTCATCCCATTTCAGGTCGGAACCTGCTTTTTGCGCCCTGATTTCTGCAACCACACGTTCGGCTTCATCTTCAGCAGTTTCTGCTGCCCAAACGCGAATTTTTTTACCCTGTCCAAGGTTGGTGCGCAAGGTTTTGCCCATTCTATCGCTGTTGTTGGCGATTAAACTGTTGGCACCTTGTAAAATTGAACCCGTAGAACGGTAGTTTTCTTCTAAACGTACGACCTCCAAAGTGGGGTAGTCTCGTTGTAATTGAAATAGGTTTTCGATGTCTGCACCACGCCAACCATAAATGGACTGATCATCATCACCCACTACCGTCAAGTTAGCCTTATCTGGGGCTAATAAACGCACAAAATCATACTGGGTGCGGCTGGAGTCTTGGTATTCATCGACTAAGAAATGACGGCAACGGCTCTGCCATAAGGCGCGAACATCAGCATGATTTTGCAATAGTTCTAGGGGTAAAGTAATCAAATCATCAAAGTCTACAGCATTCATTTTTTGCAATAATGAGCTGTACCTTTCAAGCACCGTATTCAAGATATTATCAGCTTGATCAACCATGCCATTTTTCAATTGGGATACTTTTGCCAGAATCCTATCAACCTGATCAGCATCAGTGGGCAGTTTTAAATCTGCCAATACCGAACGCATGGCAGATTTTTGTTCAGACATGGCAAAAATGGATAAACGTTGCCTTCTGCCCAACAATTCAGCGTGTTCACGAATCATCATCAAACCCAAAGCATGGAAAGTACAAATGCGTAGCTTCTTCACACGTTCGCCAAGCCGCTTTTCCAGACGTTCGCGCATTTCACGCGCTGCTTTGTTGGTGAAAGTCACGGCGGTAATGGCATCAAAAGGCACATCACGTTCAATCAAAGCGGCAATACGCTCGGTGATGACCCTTGTTTTACCTGAGCCTGCACCTGCTAAGACCAATAAAGGTCCACCCCTGTGGTGAACGGCATGGTATTGGGCTTGGTTTAATGGGTTAGAGGAGATTTCAGGCATGGGCGAGAGAATAGCGAAAGCTTAGGCATAAAAACATTGCTTTCATTGTTCAAGCTCGCAAGCTTCGCCTTCATCAACATTGGAGTGGGCTAACGTGGCAGAAGAACAGCAAAAAGAGCAAGAGGTTACACGCATTGTTTCAGGCATGCGTTCATCAGGTAAACTTCATCTTGGGCATTATAAAGGCGTGTTGCAAAATTGGTTGACCCTACAAGAGGACAAAACATGCTTTTTCTTTGCCGCAGACTGGCATGGTTTGACCACTGAATATGCGCATCCTGAAGTGGTAAAAGCGGGTATTTGGGACATGTTGATTGACTGGTTGGCGGTGGGCATAGATCCTGAAAAGTCTACCATATTCATCCAGTCCCAAGTGCCTGAACATGCAGAATTACACTTGTTATTATCCTTTATGACACCGCTTTCATGGTTGGAACGTGTACCTACTTATAAAGATCAAATCAGCCAATTGCGCGAAAAAGACTTGGGTACGTATGGTTTCTTGGGTTATCCTTTGCTGCAATCGGCGGACATTATGATGTATAGGGCGGATGCAGTTCCTGTGGGCGAAGACCAAGTGCCGCATATTGAGTTGACGCGTGAAATAGGGCGCAGGTTTAACCATTTGTATCGCCAAGGTATTCCGCCACTATTTCCTGATTGTCAGGCTTTGTTGATGCCAACATCCAAGCTTCCCGGTTTGGATGGGCGTAAAATGAGCAAATCTTACAATAATACCATCTCTTTGAGTGAAACTTGGCAAGAAACCGAGAAAAAAGTCAAAACCATGCCTACAGACCCTGCTCGTGTGCGCAGAGAAGATGCGGGCACACCTGAGAAATGCACCGTTTGGGACTTTCATCAGATATATTCTACGCCAGATGAACGTGATGAAGTGCGCGAGGGTTGTACGACAGCAGGCATTGGCTGTTTAGACTGTAAAAAGATATTGTTGAAACATCTTGCTGATGAATTAGAGCCGATTCGTGAGCGTAGGGCAGATTTATTGAAGCGCCCTGATGATGTGAAAGATATTGTAGCAGCAGGTAATGCTGTGGCGCGGCGTGAAGCACAAAAAACCATGGCGAAAGTACGAAAATCTTTGAAAATGGAATACAAATAAGATGTTAAAAACATACAGTGGGGACATTGCATGAACGATGAACAAGAAAAAAAAGGTGAACGCATCAATCGGTTTTTGGCGGGTTGTGGCATTTGTTCGCGCCGCGAAGCCGACAAAATGATTGAAGCGGGCAGGGTGAAAGTGAACGGGGAGTTGGTGCAGCAGTTGGGCATTAAAATCCAGAAGAATGACTTGGTATTGGTGGATGATAAACCCGTCAACACCTCTGAAACACAGATTTATATATTGTATAACAAACCGCGTGGTTTGATGTGCTCACGCAAAGATGATAAGGGTAGACCTTTGATTTATGAGCATTTGGATGTGCCTGCGAATGTGCAATCTGTGGGTAGATTGGATATGGATAGTGAGGGTTTGTTATTGCTCACCAGCAATGGTGATTTGTTGCAAACTTTGATTGCACCTAAAAATAAAGTGGAACGAAAATATAGGGTAAAGATTACGGGTTCTTTGAGCTTGGAAAGCATGGAAAAGCTAAGGAATGGCGGTATTGACTTGGGGCGTGGTGAGTTGAGCGACCCTTGGGACTTGAGTATTGATAGTGATAAATCAGGACATAGCTGGATTACAGTGAGCATCAAACGTGGTCGCTGGCGTGAAGTTCGCCGTACTTTAGATGCGGTAGGACATTTGGTGAGGCGTTTGATTCGTGTGCGTTTTGGGCCGATTAAGCTGGAAGAAGGCATGCCTGTGGCGAGCTGGCGCATGTTGACGGGTAAAGAAGTCGCGGCGTTAAAACGGTTGCATAAAGCGAATAAACCTTGATATTTTAGTATGTTGATGTATAATTCTTCTATTACTACTTGAGTTTGGCGTGCTAAGTTGACTTATTGTTGTTTGAGGTTGTTATGAAATCTATCTTTTTACCTTTGTTTTCCTTGATGCTCTGTCTCATTTGCTTGTCTTCGGCATCGGCGAATACAGCGAAAAATGTTCAGGATGCAGCAACAGTTGAGCAAGAACCTGCGATGCCTGATGCGATGTCCCGCTTGATTAGAGCACCAACTATGGACTTGATTCATTTGCGCGACCCATTTTTATCATCGTTTGAAAAATCACGTATGGAAGAAGCGAAGTTGATTCGGATTTACAAAGCTAAACCCATCAATGCACGCCCGCGCGGAATTCTTGAACGTTTTGATTTGTCCACCTTGACCATTGTTGGAACCTACAAAAAACAAGGGCAAGATTGGGTAGCCAGCATCCAAGACTCTACAGGTAAAGCTTATACCGTGCGCCGTGGTCACTATTTGGGCAAACGTAGTGGGCGTATCGAAAAGATTGATGGTTCGACCGTTTATTTGGTGGAGAAAATTATCAATCCAGCAGGGGATAGTGTAGATAGACAAGTCACTTTGACTTTATCTGAGGTGAACGATTAAAGCACTGCTGCTGCCAGTAGTATGAAAAAACAAGCCGTTGAGCTTCTTTTTCAATCGTTGCAAGCCATAGATCCCAACCCGAAAACAGAACTTCATTATGCTAGTCCCTTTGAATTATTGATTGCGGTGCTTTTGTCTGCCCAGTCTACGGATGTTGGGGTGAATAAAGCAACGGCAAAACTATATCCCGTTGCCAACACAGCCCAAGCGATGTTGGACTTGGGCGAAGAAAAGCTTAAATCATACATCGCTACTTTGGGTTTATACAACAGCAAAGCCAGACATGTGATACAAACATCTGCCATTTTAGTGCAACAATTTGCTGGTGAAGTGCCGAACACACGCCAAGCACTGGAGTCTTTACCTGGTGTGGGGCGAAAAACAGCCAATGTGGTGTTGAACGTAGTGTTTGGTGAGCCGACTATGGCAGTGGACACACATATTTTCCGTGTAGGTAATCGCACTGGGCTTGCACCAGGAAAAACACCTTTGGAAGTGGAAAAGAAGTTGTTACAAGTGATCCCCAAGTCATATATGTTACATGCGCACCATTGGTTGATTTTGCATGGAAGATATACCTGCACAGCCCGCAAACCCAAATGCCATAGTTGCCCCATCAATGATGAATGTGCATGGATTGAAAAAACATTGGCATAATGCGCTGGAATCATGGTTATTTGTGATCATGAGGTGTCAAATTAGCATCCAAAATTGACCCCAGCCCTGTCAGCGCGTGAATGTCAGCGACCATCTATCAATCAGAGGCTGTATGCAGTGGATAACTCATCTGCTCGACAAAGAAATGCTGTATACCTGAATCACATATTAAGGGACAACTACGATAACATACTGGCTATTTTGAATACTAAGTCGGCATACCCACTTGGTATTCAAAATAGCCAGTATGTTTATGTTTTGTTGCTTGTAGTGGTAGGTTGGCAACAGCTTTGTTTTACGGTTGCCCAAGCATTTACCACATCTGAAAAGTGCAGTTGATAAAAATGAAGCTGTTGTGGCAAACGTTGGTGCAGTTCTTTGAACATCTGTGAAAACGAAGCACGGGTGTGAAGATGTTCAGTGAGTAACATCAGCGCTTCGCTTCTACGTATAGGCTTGAGCGCGGCGGCAGGGTGGTTGGCATGGTATTGTGGTAAAATCACGGTGTTCATAGGGCTTTTTTGATGTTGTACATGGCTGGGTAACCATAAATGCGAAGTTAATATGTCACCATCAGGGTTAGGGAAGCTAAACTCGCCTTTTTGAAATAAACCACTATTGAGCAGTGTATTCACCTCAAAGGCAGGGTGGTTGATGTCATCCCATTGTAGTGGTCTAGGGAAAGGGTGTATGTGCCCTGTTTGGCTTAATAAAGAGAACTCATCGGTGATGTAACTTGCCCCATCCCATAATGCAGCAGTACATAGGCTGCTTTTTCCTGCACCAGATCTGCCCGCAAACATGATGGTATGTTGTGCATAAGTGATGCTGGAGGCGTGGATGGAGATGAGTGATGTTTCGAGTTGCTGTAAGGTTCGTTGATATAGGGCGAACTCAAAAGCGGGGGCAATGTCTCTGCTATCTTCGCTTTTCCAGATGACTTCATCGCCCAAGTATAAGGTATAATACTGTTCTTTTTTGTCGATGCGAAAGGATAAGTTGGGCTGTGGTTGCTGGTTGCTTTGGTAGAGTTGGGTGAGTAAATGTATAGCGTGTTCAAAGTGACTTTCTGCTGAATGGATGCGAATAATCACATGCCCAATAGAGAATTGTTTAACCCAAGTCGGATGGTTCATGGATATGCTGTTGCTTGCTTTGATGCTGTGTGTTTAAACAGGTATTTTTAACAACCCTGATTGGTAAAACATAATAATCATACCTTGCACATCATTGACCACTTCTGCTCTATTGGTTTGGCTGCTATCAATACTACCATCAATGAAAGAGACGATTTGTTCATGGGTGTGTTGTCCATCACAAAGCTCCAGCACTGCCGAAGCAATGGCATTCAAGGAAAAGCTATCACCTGTCATGCCGTTCACCCAGATTACTTCATCCATACCTTCAAGGGCTTCGCTGATTAAGTCATCCACCTTTTGCGGATAAACGGGTAAGGCATATGCTTGTTCTTCGCTCAATGTAAGGCTCCTTGATTGTATAGCTGCGGTATATGTATCAAGCGATACGGTTGCCAAGTTGATAGTTGATGATTTGACAATCACCACAGGTTAAGCTTTCTTTGCATGATGTCCAACGCTCTACAGATGCTTTTGCTGCTTCACGTTGATCTAATTTATCCATCATTTCAGGCAAGGTGTTGTCGCGGATGTTGCCCAGCCAGTTTTGACGCGCAAAAATGCAGGGGAAGACATCACCACTATAACTGACGCACAATTTACCCGTACGAGAAGTGATATTGGGCATTTTTGCTACCATTTGTGGCTTTTCATTGTTGCTTTGAGTGGCTATTTCAGGTGTAACATGGCTGCTGTTTTGACTTGGGCTGCTAGGCAAGTCATCAAAATCGGCAGGTTTATGGGTTTTGGCAGGTTGTTCGTCCAAATCCAACACATAATCCATGAACTCGCCACGCCCCATATCATTCATGGTATCAAAACCAATCATGTTCCAAGGGATACCAATTTCTTCGTGTAAGTAATGTTGTAAAGGACGTTCATGTCCTTGATTTTGTTTCATGATTACAGCATTCGCCCGCACCACTAAACCTGAATCGACTGCCCGTTTGATGCCGCGCATGGTGCGCTCAAAGCTGCCAGGAACTTGGGTAATCTCATCATGGGTTTTTGGATCATGGGAATAGACCGAAAAAGCGAAACGTGGTCGGTAAGGTAGAAATTGGGCAAGGCGTTCTGCGGAGAGCAACAAACCGTTGGTGTAAATCTCAACTCCTCTGAAGTTGAGCTGGCTAGCATGTTGCACAGCCTCTAACAAATCAGGGTGAATAAAAGGGTCGCCACCTGTAAATTGTACCAAAGGGTTGCCTAATTCAGCAGCATTATCCAAGGCTTTTTTAATTTCTTCTATGCTTAGAATTTCGGTACGTTCAGGATGTGAGTCGGCATAACAGTGCACACATTTTTCATTGCATTTGGCTGTCATTTCAATGAAAAACATGCCCAAACCAGAACCCATCATGAAGTTCTTTAAGCTCAAGGGCGTAGCTTGGGCTTGGCTTAGGTTGGCTAACCAAGGATGCATACGCGAAATGATATTGAATACTTGCGCATCGGCTTTGGAGGTATTGCCCTCGTATAAAG
>JAUZQU010000016.1 GCA_030950835.1 Mariprofundaceae bacterium
CCCATGGAATTTGCTGTGGAAGCCAACCGTTTGATTGAGATTTCGCTTGAAGGTTCAGTGGGTTAATAAGTTTAATTGTGAAAAGGAAAATGAAATGTTAGTAGTTCAAGATTTACATGCCGAAGTAGATGGTAAAGCAATTCTTAAAGGTATTAACCTTGAAGTTAATGCCGGTGAAGTTCACGCTATTATGGGGCCTAATGGTTCAGGAAAGTCAACATTAGCCAATGTGATTGCAGGGCGTGATGGTTATAAAATCACTTCAGGTTCAGTCACCTATAAAAACAAAGACTTGCTTGAAATGAGTCCAGAAGAGCGGGCTTGGGAAGGCGTGTTTTTAGCCTTTCAATACCCTGTTGAAATCCCTGGTGTGAACAACACTTATCTGCTCAAAGCAGGTGTGAATGCCCAACGTAAACATCAAGGTTTGGATGCGTTGGATGCCTTTGATTTCATGAGCATTGTCAAAGAAAAAGCCAAGCTGGTTGAGTTAGACCCTTCTTTTTTGAGCCGTTCGGTCAACGAAGGTTTTTCTGGTGGTGAGAAAAAACGCAATGAAATCTTCCAAATGGCAGTATTAAACCCGTCTTTGGCATTATTGGATGAAACAGATTCTGGTCTGGACATTGATGCTTTGCGTATTGTGGCTGGTGGCGTGAATAAACTTCGCTCAGCTGATAATGCCATTGTCATGGTGACCCATTACCAACGTTTATTGAATTATATCGAGCCTGATTTTGTGCATGTTTTGGCGGATGGTAAAATTCAGAAAACAGGTGATAAATCATTGGCACTGGAGCTTGAAGAGCGCGGTTATGATTGGGTGAAGGAAGAAGCTTAAGATGAACCTTATCGAACAGACACGACAACAAGCTGACGCACTTTTTAATCAACTCGGTTTACCCAGTAAACGGGATGAACACTGGAAATATACCGATGTTTCTGCTTGGGCTGACGCACTCCAAGCTGAGCCAACAAGCAGCAATATCAAGGCTGAAAACTTGGGCATTGCTGACTTGGATGTCTATCGTTTGGTCTTTATCAATGGTGTTTTTGATGGCACATCATCGAATTTACCCCATGATATTGATATTTTACCTATGTCTGAATTTCTCTCTACGCATGAAGGGCAAGCCTTAGAGGCTTATGCGCGTTTATTTGATGTGCAAGCAGATGCACCCCTGATGAATGGTTTTGAAGCTTATAATGCTGCCCACGCCACCGATGGTGCGGCAGTTTGCCTTGCTGCCAATAGCAAGTTAGACAAACCGTTGTATATCTTGCATATCAACAACCAAAACAACATCGTTCGCCATGGTTTTATCTTGGGTGAACATGCCGAAGCGGAAATCATTGAACATTTCATAGGTACAGATGCGCAACGTGGCTTAAGCAATATGGCTAGCCATATTATTTTACAAGATGGTGCGCAACTGCAGCATTATCGTTTACAACAAGAATCAAGCAAACAAGCCCATATTGCACGCGTAGACGTCAAACAACATCAACATAGCACTTATACACTGCATGCTGTGGAGTTGGGTGGAGCTTTATCGCGGGTGGATGTGCTGGTGAACTTAGCTGAGCAGGGTGCTAGCTGTGCGCTTCATGGTTTGTTTGTCTTGTCTGGTCGTCAACATGTGGATCACCATACACGCGTGGATCATACTGCGCCACATTGCACCAGCAATGAAACCTACCGCACAGTATTAGACGGGCGTTCACATGCTGTATTCAATGGTAAAATCATGGTGCATAAAGACGCAATCAAAACAGACTCTTCGATGTCTAATGGTAATATTTTACTATCCAAACATGCTGAAATTGATACCAAACCTGAGCTGGAAATCTACAATGATGATGTATTATGTGCGCATGGAGCAACTGTTGGGCAGTTGGATGACAAACAACTGTTTTACATGCGTTCGCGCGGCATTTCTCAAGAAGCTGCTCAAGAGTTGTTGACGTTTGCATTTGCAGATGAGGTGTTGGCTGCGATGAATAATGATGTTGTCCGTCGTTATGTCGAACAAGCGGCTTTTGCCAAGCTGCCACACAATGAAGATATTGAAGGTATGTTGACCACATGAAGCTACCAACAACGATGTTTAATTTTCCTAATACCTTGCTTATTTTGTCTCTTCAAGAAGGTTCAATATAATGCATATCGAAGATATCCGAAACGATTTCCCCATCTTGGACCAAGAGATATTTGGTCACCCGCTGGTTTATTTGGATAATGCAGCGACCACACAAAAGCCACAATGTGTGATTGATGCAGTGCGCAAGTATTACGAAAAGGATAATTCCAACATCCATAGAGGTGTACATTCATTATCCGAACGTGCGACCCGTGATTATGAAGCAGCGCGTGAAACCATCAGGCACTTTTTTAATGTCAAATCCAGCAGAGAAGTGATTTTCACCCGTGGTACGACTGAAAGCATCAACCTTGTTGCCTCATCTTGGGGTGGTGCCAATGTCAGCGAGGGTGATGAAATTCTTATTTCCCACATGGAACACCATTCCAACATTGTGCCTTGGCAAATGCTCTGCGAACGCACAGGTGCTAAGCTTAAAGTCATCCCTATGCATGAATCGGGTGAGTTGGACATGGTCGCCTATGCAGATTTATTAAGCACACGCACCAAATTGGTGGGCATTGTACATATGTCCAATGCCCTTGGCACCATCAATCCCATCAAGAGCATGATTGAACAAGCCCATGCTGTGGGTGCTAAAGTTTTGGTGGATGGTGCGCAAGCTGCTGCCCACATCGCAACCGACATCCAAGCTTTAGACGTTGATTTCTACGCTACTTCGGCACACAAAATGTATGGGCCTACAGGTGTTGGGGTGTTGATTGCCAAAGAAGAGCTGTTAGAGGCGATGCCACCGTATCAAGGTGGTGGTGATATGATTCTTATGGTCACCTTTGAGAAAACACAATACAACGCTTTGCCACATAAATTTGAAGCAGGAACACCCAATATCGCAGGTGTGATTGGTTTTGGTGCTGCCCTTAGGTATATTGAAAGCATTGGTTTTGCAAGCATTGTCAAACGCGAAAAAGAACTGCTTATATATGCCACACAACAAGCCGAGACATTCACTGGTTTGCGCCAAATTGGTACGGCAAAAGACAAGGCATGTGTGCTTTCTTTTGTCTTAGATACAGTACACCCCCATGATTTAGGCACCATCTTAGACCGTGAAGGTGTAGCGATTCGTGCAGGGCATCATTGTGCTATGCCTGTGATGCAGTTTTACCAAGTACCTGCTACAGCAAGGGCATCCTTTTCCATTTATAATACGGAACAAGAAGTCGATGCCTTGTTTGCTGCCCTTGGAAAAGCAAGGCAGATGTTTGCATGAACATCGCCACTGTAAAGTTAAAACACCAAGGTGAATATGCTGTACAGCAGACCATATTCTACCTTGATGATGTAAAAAGGGTGACCCATGTTTAGTTTAGGCGATTTATATCAGGAAGTGATCATCGATCATACCAAAAGCCCACGTAATTTTGGTACTTTAGACCCATGTAACCATGATGCAGAAGGTTTCAACCCCTTATGTGGCGATCAACTGCACATTTATGTACAAGTAGATGCACAAAACACCATTGAAGACATCAAATTTGAAGGTCAAGGCTGCTCCATTTCCACAGCCTCGGCCTCTTTGATGACCCAAGCCATTAAAGGTAAATCTGTGGCTGATTTTAAACAACTCTTCGCTTCTTTTCACCATATGGCAACAGCAGATTTGGATGAAAAACCCGATGAAGAAGCCTTGGGTAAACTGGCTGTATTGGCAGGTGTCAAAGAGTTTCCATCACGCATCAAATGTGCTACATTATGTTGGCATACCCTCAAATCAGCGCTTGAAGATGCTGCTGAACCAGCTAAAACGGAGTAAGACATGGCATCAGGACAAATGATTACCACCAATCGCGATATTGATGCGATTCTGATTCCACTGGGTACTCCCGTGATTATCCCCGAAAATGCGCAAGTCGTGATTACCCAAGAATTGGGTGACACTTTTACTGTCAGCGTCAATGGTAATTTGGCGCGTGTGGAAGGAAAAGATGCCGATGCACTTGGTCTCAACGATGCCAATGCCGCTAAAAAAGCCGATAAAGATGAAATCAAAGTTGCTACAGGGCCTGCAGACAAAACTGAAGTCTGGCTGGCGTTGAAAAAGGTCTATGACCCTGAAATTCCTGTGAATATTGTGGATTTAGGTTTGATTTATGATGTGCATATCGTGGATACAGATGAGGGTGGTAACCATGTGGACATCACCATGACTTTAACCGCCGCAGGTTGTGGCATGGGTCCATTCATTGTTGATGATGTGCGCGCTAGAACTTTAGATGTGGATAATGTGACCGATGTGCATGTGGATCTTATTTTTGAGCCGCCTTGGGATAAAAACATGATGTCCGATGAAGCCAAGTTAGAATTGGGTATGTTTTAAGCCCTGAAATGGATTTAAAGTGGCAGCAACACTTTACTTTTGACTTGCCCGTTGTACCACATGGTGCTGTTTGGGTGCATGCGTGTTCTATGGGTGAAGTCGCTTCAGTTGTGCCGATTATCGAGCGTTTATTAGCCGAGAAAAAGCATGTTCACCTTACCGTCGTCACCCGCACAGGCAAAGCCCATGCCCACCGTTTGTTTGCGGACAAAATCAGCTGCAGTTGGTTGCCTTGGGACTTACCTTTACTCATGGCACGGTTTGTCCAACACCTGCAACCTTCACTGTTGCTGTTATGCGAAACCGAATTCTGGCCAGGTATGTTCAAAGCCTGCAACAAACAGCAAGTGCCTGTCATAGGCATCAACACCCGCATTTCAGACCGCTCTTTTCCTCAATATATGGCGACACGCTGGTTTTGGTCGCGTATCTTAGCACCTGTATCTTTGTTTTTAGCGCAAAGCCAAGTCGATGCCCAACGTTTGCAAGCTATTGGCATAAGTGCTGATAAAATCCAAAGTGTTGGCAACCTTAAATTTGCTGTACAAGCCCCAGAAGTGGATGCTCAGCAAGTGCGCAGGCGTGTTGACCCTAGCCTACAACGCCCTATTTTGGTGATTGCCAGCAGCCATGCCGATGAAGAGGCGCAAATCATGCCCTCGCTAAGCACATGGACACGCCAGCGCCCTGATTTGTTAACCCTTGTCGTACCCCGCCACCCTGAACGATTCGATGAAGTAGCTGCTTTATTACAACAACAAGGCATTGTTTTCAGTCGCTATTCAGCAGGTGTTCGCGGTGATGAAAGTGTCATTTTGGTGGATGCTATGGGGGTGTTAACAGAGCTTTACACCGTTGCCGACTTGGTATTTATAGGCGGAAGTTTAGTGCCCATTGGTGGGCATAACCCTTTAGAAGCAGCGGTTTGTGGGCGTGGTGTGATCACTGGGCAATACACGCAAAATTTCCGAGAAGTCATGTTGACCATGCAACAACAAGGTGCTGCCATTGTGGTGCAAGACAAAGATGAACTTCAAGCTGCTATATTACGCTTATTACAAAAAAATCATGAGTTACAACAACTTCATGCCCAAGCAACTTTATGGATGCAACAGCAAAATCAAGTCGCAGATAAGATGTGGGACATCATTCAGCCTCGTCTTTAATGTCCTTGCCTTCAGCTTTGACTGCCTTGAGTATTGATTTTATGATGAAAAAGCATAATGATGTGCCATTGGGATGGGCTTGTTGGGGAATAAGTTAAAAAGGAGAGTGCATGCGGGCTGTGTTTAGATTTTCCACATGTCGTGCGTTGTTATTCACAACGTTGATATGCATGATGCCTTTCACTGTCTTGGCTGAAGGTGAGATAGAAACGGAAACAGCAGTAGAAGCAATCATTGGTGATGCTATTCGTGGGCAAGCGATTTATGCAAATACCTGTAAACATTGCCATACGCTGACCTACGATGAAAGTGCGGTAGGTGCACCTGGTTTACAAGGTGTAACAGAACGCTATGACCTCGCTTGGTTAGATCAGTGGATTAAAGGCCCTGAAGCTTTTGCCAAAGTGAATATAGCGGCTAAAGATTTAATTTCTTCGAACCAATCTGGTTTAATCATGCCTACGCTTCCAGCTATGCAAGATGAACAAAAACGTACCGATATGCTTGAGTTCCTAAAAACCCTCAAATAAGCTCGTCTGATTCATTGCTGCCCACACTTTAACCCCTACTATTACAAACCTATATTCCACTACAACCGATAGTGATGCTGCATATTATCTAGCCAATATCAGCATCATCTTCAGAGTGAAAAAAATCGGTTGACGGCTGCTAGATATATCCTTATGTTTCGCCGCCTTCCACAGTAGGTGGTTGTATTTTCAAATGTCGGGGCGTAGCGCAGCCTGGTAGCGCATCTGGTTTGGGACCAGAGGGTCGGGTGTTCGAATCACCCCGCCCCGACCATTTGAAATAGTTTTTGGTCTGCTGGAGTAAGCGCCTGTAGCTCAGCTGGATAGAGCAACGCCCTTCTAAGGCGTGGGTAGCAGGTTCGAGTCCTGCCAGGCGCACCATATTTCGTAGGTGTAGCCACAAAAGTTCAATGGTGGCTG